>CALDKP010000188.1 GCA_937898535.1 uncultured Sphingomonadales bacterium
CGGTCGCAATCAACACGGCGTCATGCTTGGCGCGCAATGCGTCCAGCGTGGCGTCACGGCCAACTTCGAAATTGGGGTGAAAATGGATGCCCGCATCCTCAAGCCGCTTCACGCGGCGCATGACGACGTCTTTCTCCAGCTTAAATCCGGGAATGCCATAGGTCAGCAAGCCGCCCATGCGGTCATAGCGGTCGTACACATGCACGTCATATCCCGCGACGCGCAGATATTCTGCGGTGGTCAGACCACCCGGGCCGCCGCCAATGATCCCGACCGATTGGCCGCGTGATGGGCCGACCGCAACGGGTTCGACCCAGCCCTGTTCCCAAGCGGTGTCGGTGATATATTTTTCGACAGAGCCAATGGTCACCGCGTCATGGCCGGAAAATTCAATGACGCAATTGCCTTCACACAAGCGATCTTGCGGACAGATGCGGCCGCAGATTTCGGGCATTGTGCTGGTCAGATTGGAAAGCTCATACGCTTCACGCAAGCGCCCTTCGGCGGTCAGGCGCAACCAATCGGGGATATGGTTGTGCAACGGGCAATGCACCGAACAATATGGCACGCCGCATTGCGAGCAACGCGACGCCTGATCCGCGGCGTCGTCGGACGCGTAGCGTTCCGCTATTTCGGCAAAATCCTCTGCACGAAGCTGCGCAGCCCGCTTTTCAGGATAGGCCTGCGGTTTCGAGATAAATTTCAGCATCGGGTCTTTGGCCACAGCGCACACTCCTTGAATATGCGCCGCGCCTACCGCGGAAAACGGTAAATGTCACCTGGAAAACCGAATAATAGGACAGTTTAGCTGTCATATGCTGTATATTTTGTGCCTAAATGAGGGGTTCACGCAATATTATTTCATATATTTATGACCGTTTCGGACCTTACCGCATGGCCAGCCACAGCAAAGCCGCTGAACCGACAATGATTCGGTAATAGGCAAAGGGCGCGAAGCCATATCGGCCCACCAGCGCCACGAATGCTTTCACTACGATCACCGCAACGACAAATGCGGCGGTGAACCCAATGGCAATCATGTCCAGATCATCGGCACTCAGAAGTGCGCGATCTTTCCATAGCGCGTAAACCGTCGCGGCCATCATCGTTGGCACGGCAAGGAAAAACGAAAATTCGGCCGCGGTTTTCCGTTCGACGCCCATCATCAGCCCGCCCATGATCGTTGCACCTGACCGGCTCACCCCGGGCAGCATGGCGGTGCACTGAATGAGGCCAATCGATAAGGCGGTGCCGAACGGTATGTCCTCAACCGAATGGAAGCGGACATTTTTCACGATCCGTTCAAGCAATAATATGATGATGCCGCCGACGATCAGCGCGATGGCAACGATTTCGGGTGTTTGCATGGCGGCGCGAATGGCGTCGTACGCGACAACGCCAATGAGCAGCGCTGGCACAAAACCGAGCAGGATGTTGCGCGTGAACGCGATGGGACCGGGTTGCACTTTCAATAACCCCATGCCGACGGCCCAGAAACGCTGCCAATATACCAGCAACACCGCTAATATTGCGCCCAGCTGGATTGCAATTTTGAACGCGATGGAACTGTTGTCGGTGAATCCGACCAGTTCACCGGCTAGTATGAGATGTCCGGTGGACGATACGGGCAGAAACTCCGTAAGCCCCTCGATAATACCGAGGAGAATAGCGATCAGCCAATCGCTCACTGTCCGCCACCAAAGCGACCATGCCGGCGATAGATGTTCAACCAATCAGCAGCAATTGTATCAAGCGGCGTCGGCACGATGCCGTAAGCCGCAAGCCCGTCTGTGCCGGTTACGACATTGTCCTTGCCCAGCATCTTATATTGATCTTCCGTGATCGGCGCGCCCGGCAACCAACCCGTGCCCTTTGCGAGCAGCTTTGCCGCGATGTCGGGGACTTCCACAAATATGGGATCACGGCCGATGGCTTTGGCTATCCAACGGTTTAGCTGCATCATCGAGAATATTTCGGGGCCACCCAATTCAAGCGTGCTTCCGTCCTGATGGGCCACGGCCTTTGCGACAGCCTTGGCGACATCCCCAACAAATACCGGCTGAAACTTGGTGTCTGCGCCAATGACGGGAATGACGGGAAGCGCGCGGATCATTCCGGCAAAGCGGTTGATGAACTGGTCTTCGCGGCCAAACACGATGGATGGGCGAAGGATAACCGCCGACGGGAATGCCGCGCGCACGGCGGCCTCGCCGCCTGCTTTGCTCTGTCCATATTGCGCTTCGCTTTGCGCATCGGCGCCAATGGCCGACACATGCACGAGTGCTTTGACACCAGCGGCGGCGGCGGCCCGCGCGACGATGCCTGCGCCGACATTTTGCACAGCGTCCATATTATCGAAGCTGCCAACCAGATTGATAACCGCATCCGCGTCCATCACGGCGCGTGCAACACTATCGGGCTTTCGCACATCAGCCGCCATCAATTGAACTTGGCCGACATTGCCGAGCGGCTTGATATGATTGGCGCCGCCGACGTTGCGGCAGGCCACACGAATACGTGCGCCTTCGTTCAACAGCGCCTGCGCCACATACCGGCCCAGAAAACCACTGCCGCCAAAAATCGTTACCAACTTGCCTTGCATAAATGCTCCATCATGCAGCGTGTGAATTGGTTGGCGCTTTGCACCACCGCCCCAAAGCTTTCAAGGCCGACCTGCGCTAAAATGACTTTGCGATGTGGGGTGTGACCGACTGCGCCGTTCATCTCGCGATATCTCACCCTCGATCCGTACAGTTTTTTGCAGATAATCGGGTGGTGCAGTGCCATGCACTTTGCATCCTATTCTCTTCACGGTAACGGAATTTGCTGTGCCTTTATTGAACCCTGTGCATAGAGATGCGTCAGCCTCGAGAGAATGTCCGTTTGATCCGATTAACTGCCTTTTTGTATCTTGGTTGTGCTGCCGCACCTTTGCTCGCGCAAAATCCGGCTGCCGATACGAGTGTGCCCGCGCAGGCGCCATCAATTGTGCCTTCGAAAGTTTTGAGCCCCGCACCCGCTGATCCGCAAACGCCCATCATCGGGGACGCGGAATTCGACGCCGCCATCCCGTCACTGGATGGCGCGCCGTTGGAGAGCATCGACGCATGGCAGGCCGAACAAGAAGCGCGTGAAGAAGGCGGTACGGCGCAGCAGCAGACAGCACAAACCGCTGCCGATCCCGCTATAGCAGCCATGCAGGATGGCGATGCGGTTGAAATCCTGCCCGACCCACCCGTCATCGACCCGACGCTGGACGATCCGCTTCCACCAATTGATGGCTTTGATGCCGAACCACCGCTTGAACCAACGCAAGCTGCCGAACGTGAGGCGCGGGCGCTGCGCTATGTTGTGCGCATCGATGGGCTGGATGCCACAAAGACAGCCGACATTGCCAAAGATGCCGACGGTGTCGCGGTGGAAGCCGCCGTCTGGCGCGATGTGCGCGGAAGATTTGATAGCCTGTCGGTGCTCAACGATGGTGATGGTTCGGCGGAAAACCGGGCAGAAATAAGCCAACGTGCACGCGCAGATCGTCAGTTGCTGTTGGACATTCTAAACGGTCAGGGCTTTTTTGACGCTGACGTGCGTGTCGCGGTTCAGCCGTCTTCCGTTGAAGGCCAGCCGTTGAACGTCGTCCTGACGGTAGTGCCCGGACGGCGTTACTATCTCGGGCAAATCGCCTTTGCCGCGCCTGCCGTTCAGCCGGCGGATCTTATCAGCATCAGCTTCGTTCCCAAAAGCGGCGATCCGATTGTCGCGGATATCATCTTGGCTGCCGAAGCGAATATCTCGGTCAAGTTACCCGAAAACGGCTATCCATTCGCAAAGGTCGGCGAACGGGACATATTGCTGGATGGCGACAGGGGCATTGGCGACTACAGCTTGCCTGTGGAAACGGGGGCACGCAGCTATTTCGGGCAATTGCGGACCGAAGGCACCACGGCTTTTGATGCCGACCATGTCGCAATATTGCGGCGTTTTGCGACCGGCGACCTGTATGACAGCCGGAAAGTTGACGATTTGCGCGCGGCGCTCATCGCCACGGGCTTGCTGTCGACGGTATCTGTCGAACCTGTCCCGGGCGAGGGCAGCGCGGCAGATGGAATGCCTTATGCCGACTTGCTGGTTCGGCAGGAAGCGGCACCGCCGCGTACCATTGCGGGCAGCGCAGGCTATGGCACCGGGCAGGGCTTGCGTGCCGACGCAAGCTGGACACACCGCAACCTGTTTCCCCCGGAAGGATCGCTGACCGCAGCGGGCGTGGTGGGGACAAAAGAGCAAGCTGTGAGCATATCCGTCGCGCGGGCGAATGCCGGACGGCGCGACCGCAATATCGACATATCGCTGACCGCTCTGCACAGCAATTACGACGCTTTCGAGGCCTATACCGGGCGTCTGGCAGGAACAATGTCGTTCGTATCGACGCCCATCTGGCAAAAGAAATTCACCTGGTCGATTGGCGCTGAATTATTGGCGACATCAGAAGACCAGTTCGATTTCGCGCGCGGGCTTCGCGACCGGCAGACCTTTTATGTCGCGGCACTTCCCGGGCAAGTGGGCTTTGACCGGTCCGACAATCTATTGGACCCGACCAAAGGGTATCGCGTGAATGTGCGCGTGTCGCCGGAGACATCGCTGGGGACCGGAAAGCAGTTTTATGTGCGGGCCATTCTTGACGCGTCTTATTATTATCCGGTGAAAGACAATATCGTTGTGGCCGCGCGCGGGCGGGTGGGGACGATATCCGGCATCGCACGCGATAACCTTGCCCCTTCGCGGCGCTTTTATGGCGGCGGCGGCGGATCGGTGCGGGGCTTTGGCTATCAACAGCTTGGCCCGAAAGATCCGAATAATGATCCGGTGGGTGGCCGGAGCATGAACGAATTTTCTTTGGAAGGCCGCTATCGTTTTGGCAATTACGGCGTTGT
>CALDKP010000189.1 GCA_937898535.1 uncultured Sphingomonadales bacterium
TGAGTGTCTGAGCTTGAGCCGCAGGACTTGAAATCCACCATGCCTGTTGCTTCGACGGCTCATGCACCAACTGATTGCGATGTCGCCATCGTGGGAGCCGGGCCGGTGGGGCTGCTGTCATGGCTGGTGGTGCGCGAACGCGCCGCGCGCACGGAGGCGTATCGCCAGGTGCTGCCCGAAACGATCGCTGATTTCGTCGCGGCAGGGTTCTACAAGATTCTCCAGCCCGCGGCATACGGCGGCTACGAAATGAGCCCGATGGCGCTGTACCGGGTGTCAATGGAGCTCGCCAAGGGCTGCCCGTCGAGCGCGTGGTGTCATTGCCTGATCAACATCCACAACTGGGAGGTTGCGCTGCTCGAGCCGCGCGTCGTGGCGCTCGCCTACGAACGCCCGCGGCGCGACGCCCTTGCGGAAGTCGGCCACCACCTTCTTCAGCCGCTTGTTCTCTTCCTCCAGCTCCTTGAGCCGCTCGGTCAGCTCGAATTTGATCGCCTCGGTCGCCTGCTTCATCGTCGGGCCGGGGGTGACATAATGGCTGTTGGCATAAACGCGCACGCTGTTCAGCTTGACGCCGGTCGTGCCTGTCAGGGGATCGAATTCGGCAATCTCCTCGATCTCGTCGCCGAAGAAGCTGATGCGCCAGGCGCTGTCTTCATAGTGCGACGGGAACAGCTCGACGGAATCGCCGCGGACGCGGAAATTGCCGCGCACGAACGCCATTTCGTTGCGCTTGTATTGCAGCGCCACCAGCTTGCGGATCAGCTCCTGGCGGTCCTGGCCCTGGCCCTTTTTCAGCGCGAAGGTCATCGCCGAATAGGTTTCGACCGAGCCGATACCGTAGAGGCAGCTTACGCTCGCGACTATGATGACATCGTCGCGTTCGAGCAGTGAGCGCGTCGCCGAATGGCGCATCCGGTCGATGGCTTCGTTTACCGAGCTTTCCTTCTCGATATAGGTGTCGGTGCGCGGCACATAGGCTTCGGGCTGGTAATAGTCGTAGTAGCTGACGAAATATTCGACCGCGTTGTCAGGAAAGAAGCTTTTAAATTCGCCGTACAGCTGCGCGGCCAAAATCTTGTTCGGCGCAAGGATAAGCGCCGGCCGTTGCAACGCCTCAATGACTTTAGCGACGGTAAAGGTTTTACCGGAACCCGTGACACCCAAAAGGACCTGATTCTTTTCGCCGGTCAGCGCCGTACTCACCAATTCCTTGATTGCGGTTGGCTGGTCGCCTGCTGGTTCATAATCGGAAACGATTTTGAAAGGGCGACCCCCTTCAAGCTTTGACGGGCGTTCCGGCCTGTGCGGGGTGAAGCTGCCAACCGTGTCCGGTTCTTCCAGCCCACGGCGGATAATCAATTCAGCCATGTTCGCCATATGTGCTTTTGCCGGTGCAAGGGCAAGAGTGTGCGGCTGCTTTATCTGAAAAACGTGGTCTATGTTGTCGCCTGCGCCAAGGAACACCAAAACCGCAAAAGGGATTTTGATCGCCTGTTGCCTTTTTGATAAGGCAGGGACACAAGACGGAAACCAAAACAGAGCGAGAGAAAAACCCATGCACAAGTTCTTCCTATTGGGCGTTGCGGCGCTAGCGATTTCAGCCTGTTCCGACAAAGGCGCTGACACCGACGGCGATGGCAAAATCAGCAATGCGGAAGCAACGACGGAAATGGCAAAGGGCGGCGCGATGGCCATGAAGCCAGGCCTGTGGGAAGTAAAAATCGGGTTCAACAAGGTTGAAGCACCGAGCGCGCCTGCGGATGTGCAGGAAAAGATGAAAGCGCAAATGGGCCAAGGCGTGACCCAACGCAGCTGCCTCACCAAAGAGCAGGTTGAAAAGCCGAGCACCGATTTCTTCGGCGCGCCACCTGAAGCAAATTGCACCTTTGAAGAATTAAGCCGTTCGGCGGACGGCATGAAGGTTGCGATGACGTGCAAGCCGGGCGGGGCGATGGTTATCAAGAGCAAAATGGATGGTAAATTCCAAGCCGAAACCTACACGATGAACATTGACCAAAGCACCGAAGGCACGCCGATGGGCGCAGTCAAGATGACGGGCAAGATCGATGGCAAACGCGTTGGGGATTGCCCAGCATGAAACCAGCATCCGGGATAAAATTAGCTGCTGCTGGGTTCGCGCTTTGCGTTCTTGCGTCATGTTCAGACAATAGCGCTGATAAGGACAACAATGGCGTGGTCGACAGCAAAGAGCGCGCTGCCGAAATGGATTATGATGCATTTATCCCGATGAAGGCCGGGCAGTGGGAAACCAAGTTCGTCTTCACCGACATTGACGTGCCGACGCTGGGCAAAGCGGAAAAGCAGCAGATCATGGATGAGGTCGCAAAGAGCGCGTCGAGCCGCAGCTGCCTGACTGAAGCGGAAGCCAAAAAGCCAGGTGCGGATTTCTTTGGCGGCAATGGCGCGGAAAAATGCGTTTATAAGGCATTTGACGTATCGGGCCAAAATGTCCGGTTAAAGCTGTCATGCGGGATGGAAGGTATGGGCAGTGTCGACATGGAACTGGCTGGCGTCATGGGCGAAACCGAATTCAATTATGACAGCAAAGTCGATGTCCGGCTGCCGATGATTGGCAAGGTGAAGATGCAGGGCAAAGCAACCGGCAAATATGCAGGCGCCTGCCCGGCTGCATGATGCAGAGGATCAGACTGTCGTGGAGTAAGGCGCGAGTCGCGCCTCTCATCGTGACTTTGTCTTTGTGTATGGTGGCGCTTGGGGGCTGTGCAACAACGCCTGCCTCGGCTGAACGTGCACTTCCTGCGCCGGTGGAGGTCCGGGTTGATTTTACCGCTGACGGTATCACGCACGAGGTCGCGCAAGGCGACGCTGGTGTTGCAGGCCGTCCCGTAACGCTGGATGATCCTGCGCGCGTTGCGTCGATTTCGAAACTGGTCGTGGCAATTGGGGCGATGCGGCTGGCGGAGCAGGGCGGGCTGGATCTTGACCGTGATGTCGGTCTTTATCTGGGCTGGCCCGTGCGCAATCCAGCCTTCCCCGATGCGCCGGTGACCATGCGTGCCTTGCTGTCCCATCAAAGCGGGCTGCGCGATTCAGTCGATTATATCGTGCCACTGGATGGCAAGCTGTCCGACGTCATTGCCAACCCAAAAGCGTGGGATGCGGCCCACCCACCGGGACGCTATTTTTCTTATGCCAATATCAATTCGCCCGTGATTGCGGCGGTACTGGAAAGCGCCACGGGCGAGCGGTTTGACCGGTTGATGGCGCGGCTGGTGCTGACGCCGCTTGGGCTTGATGCCTGCTACAATTGGGGCGCCGGGTGCAGCGAGGGACGGCGTGCGCAAGCGGTCACCTTGTTGCGCCCAAATGGCGATTTGGCGCGTGATGCCGCCATGAAGGGGCCCGACCCTTGCGCGGTGTATCCGGCAACGAACGGTAGCTGTGATGTTGAGGCGCTTTACGTTCTTGGGCGCAATGGTTCCGCGTTCAGCCCGCAGGGCGGCCTGCGCATTTCCGCGCGCGATCTTGCCAAAGTGGGCCAACTGCTGTTGCGTCAGGGCGCGCCATTATTGTCGAAACAAAGCTTCGCCGAAATGACTGTGCCAGTATGGACGTTCAACGGTTCAAATGGCGATGACGACAAGGGCTATTTCACGGCATATGGCCTGGGCGTGCATTGGTTGGAGGACAGCGCGGGCAAACGATGGTTTGGCCATGTCGGTGAGGCATATTCGTTACGTGCCGGGTTTTGGATTAACCCTGCAGAAGGCAAAGGATTTTACCGCTATGTGACGATGGTCGATGAATTTTCACCCGTCGGGCATTGCTTTGACCGGTGCCCGTGATAGCGTAGCATTCAGACCGAGGCGTTTAGCCGCCGCATAACAGATGCACTGCGCGCCATAGGGTGACGCAGACACAATGGGGGACAGAAATTATGATGAAAAAAACTTTGTTGGGCGCGCTTTTGACAAGCGCACTGATGGCCACGCCTGCTGCGGCTCGCCCGGATTATGCGGACGCCGTCAAAGCGGACTATGACAAGTCGCTCGCCAGCCTATGGGACCATTTCCACCGCAATCCTGAACTGTCGTTCCGCGAATATAAGACCGCTGCCCGGATGGCAGAGGAACTGCGTACCGTGCCTGGCATGATCGTGACGGAAAAGGTCGGCGGAACCGGCGTTGTTGGCACGCTGAAAAATGGCGATGGTCCAGTCGTGCTTGTCCGTGCGGACATGGACGGATTGCCCGTGCAGGAACGTTCGGGCCTCGCCAACAGCTCGACCGTCAAACAGGTCGGTGTTGATGGCCTTGAAATGCCCGTCATGCATGCCTGTGGCCATGATGTGCACATTACCTCTTTGCTTGGCACGGCGCGGCAAATGGCGCGCATGAAAGACCGATGGAAAGGCACAATCCTGTTCATCGTCCAACCCGCAGAAGAGCGCGTTGGCGGTGCCAAGGCCATGGTGCAGGACGGTCTATACACCCGTTTTCCCAAGCCCGATTACGCGCTTGCCTTCCATATCGCGGCAGAATTGGAAACCGGAAAAATCGCAGCATCGGAAGGCATCCAATATTCGTCCGCTGACAGCGTCGACATCCGCGTTCCCGGTATCGCCACGCACGGCGCTGCACCGCATCTTGGCCGTGACCCCGTCTACATCGCGTCGCAGATCGTTGTCGGCCTTCAGTCGATCATCAGCCGCGAAAAAGGCCCCTTGGACGCTGGCGTGATTACCGTTGGCGCATTCCACGCCGGGACAAAGCATAACATCATTTCGGAATATGCCGATTTACAGGTGACCGTGCGTGCCAACAGCCAAGCGGTTCGGGATCAGCTGATTGCTTCGATTGAGCGTGTGGCAAAGGGTATTGGCGCGGCCAATGGTTTGCCTGCGGATAAATTGCCTATCGTAAAGGTAAGCGAAAGCACGCCCGTCACCGTTAATGACGCTGCGCTTGCCCGTCGCTTGAACGGTGCAATTGCGACGGCATTGGGTAGCGATGTTGTTGTGCCATTCCGCCAGACGAATATGGGCGCAGAGGATTTCGCGTTCTTCGTCGATCAGCAATTTGGCATCCCGGGATATTATTTCGCGGTCGGCGGGACAAATCCCGAATGGATTGCTGCGGCGAAAAATGGCGGACCAGCCGTAGCCGGTCACCATTCACCCTTGTTCAAGATCGATCCCGAACCTTCGGTCCGCTTGGGTATTGAGGCGATGACAGCCGCGGCGTTGGATTTGCTTGGAACAGGCAAGAACTGATTGCGGATGTCTGGCAGGTTACGGAGCGGCGACAATGGCGCGAAAAAATCGCGATTTTTATGACTCTGACGAAGAGCCCATTGCGCCCGAAGTAACCTGCTGGCTGTGTTCGCGCCCGATGGGTGCGGTCACCGAATGGCATCACCCTGTGCCCAAAAGCCGGGGTGGCAAGGAACGGCAGCCGGTGCACCCGATTTGCCATCGGACCATTCATGCCAATTTCACCAACAGCGATCTCGAAAAGCGTTTTGCCACCGTTGACACGTTGTTGGCACATGAAGAAATCGGACGGTTCGTGGCATGGATTGCCAACAAACCGTCCGACTTTAATGCGCCGACGAAGGACCGGCGTTAGCGTTTAGCCGCGCCGCTTAAGTCGCGGCTAAACAATATGGGATGGACCCGATGTCTCTTCGCCGCGCGTTTTCCAGAGCGAAAAGAATATACCTCCCAAAATTAGCGCAAAGGTGACGCCCAGGCTTAGGACGGACGGAAACTTGTCGCCGTCCATCACAAAGTCTGAAACGAAGATCTTCGAACCGATGAAGACCAGAACCAATGCCAGCGCATATTTGAGATAATGGAAACGATGGACCATCGCGGCGAGTGCGAAGTACAAGGCACGCAGGCCCAAAATCGCCATGATGTTTGACGTGTACACAATGAACGTGTCGGTGGTGATGGCAAAGATCGCCGGTATCGAATCGACCGCAAAGACCACGTCCACAATACCGATCAGGACCACGACAACGGCCAGTGGCGTTACCACGCGGACACCGTTAATGAACGTGAAAAACTTTTCACCATCATAATCTGGGGCGATACGTACCTTGCGTCTTAACCATTGCAGGGCCGGGTTGGCTTCTAAGTCCGGCTCTTTGCCGGCAGCCCACCACATCTTGATACCAGTAAAGAGCAAAAAAGCGCCAAAGAAATAGAGAATCCAATGGAACTTGGCGATTAACCACGCGCCGATCAAAATCATGACGGCACGAAGCACCAGTGCACCAAGCACACCAATCATCAGAACGCGTTTTTGAAATTCTGCGGGCACCGCAAAGTAGGTGAACAGCATCAGGAAGACAAAGACATTGTCTACCGCCAGCGCTTTTTCAATCAGGTAACCGGTAATGAACTCGACGGCTTTGGTGTTGGCCAACTCTTGAGCAACGGCATCACTGCCCGTTCCGCCAAGGTGCCACCACATCCAGCCCATGAAGACAAAGGAAAGTGCCACCCAGACCAGCGACCAGATGCCAGCTTCACGCATGGAGACTTTGTGCGAGCCCTGACGATTGAGCGCAAAAAAGTCGAGTGCCAGCGCGAGCAGGACAAAAAGTCCAAACAGGGACCACATCAGGGGCGTGCCAATGGTTGTCATAAATGAGCCAGCTTAATAGGGTTTAAAGGATGATGTGTTTGCTCATGGCCGCTAGGCAAAATAGCGCGGCAACCAGAGCGTTCTAACAAATAGTATGAACGTATAG
>CALDKP010000190.1 GCA_937898535.1 uncultured Sphingomonadales bacterium
TGGCGAACAACGGCCTG
Organism: uncultured Sphingomonadales bacterium; assembly: GCA_937898535.1. Taxonomy (GTDB): domain Bacteria; phylum Pseudomonadota; class Alphaproteobacteria; order Sphingomonadales; family Sphingomonadaceae; genus Sphingorhabdus_B. Next base: position 18 of record CALDKP010000190.1, read on the forward strand.
ATGACGGTCTTTTGTCGGAGGAAAGCAAAGACACCGACGCCCGCCTCTCAAAATCGCGCGTATGGATTATCGACCCGGTCGATGGAACCCGCGAATATAGCGAAGGCAGGTCCGATTGGGCCGTCCATGTCGCGCTGGCAATCGACGGTGCGCCCGTCATTGGCGCCGTTGCGCTTCCGGCCTTGGATTTGGTTCTGCGCACAGATCAGCCAGCCGTCATCCCCCCTGCCCCTGCACAACTCCGCATGGTGGTTAGCCGGACGCGCCCGGCACCGGAGGCTGTCGCCGTTGCCGAAGCATTGGGGGCTGAGCTCATTCCCATGGGATCTGCAGGTGCCAAAGCGATGGCGGTGGTCCGCGGCGAAGCCGATATCTATCTGCATACCGGCGGGCAATATGAATGGGATAGCTGCGCACCTGTTGCGGTCGCGGCTGCATATGGCTTGCACGTTAGCCGCGTCGACGGCAGTCCGTTGGTTTATAACCAGCGTGATGTGTATATGCCCGACCTGCTCATTTGCCGGAAAGAACACGCCCCGCACGTGCTGGCTCTGGTGCAATTATCAGCTGAAAAGTTCTAACACAGCGGGTCGAAGTCGTTTTTACCCGCCGCAAAACAGAAGCCGCGCTGTTTTTTGTTACCCTTAAAACAAACCTGGCACTTCGCGTTGCGCAGCGCGCGCATCAACTGGCGCTGGAAGCACCCGGCGTTCGGTGCGGGTGGAGGTGCTTTGCGCGGTTTGGGCAACGACCACCGGTGTGCAACTGCGGCCAGCAACAAAGTCCAACGCTGTGCGCAATGATGCCTCAAGCGGATCACCCAATGGCCGGCTAATATCGTCCGCTGCCGCGCATGTGGCGCGCATCGTACCCGCCAGTCCGGAATAATAATCGCCCTGTCCGGCTGCATTTTCCTTGGCAAAGGCAACAACACGAATTCGGTCATCGCATGCGGACTGGTCCACCGCAATTTGTCCAACGGGTTTGCCATAACTATTGCTGCCAATCAGCGCCGCATTCACACCCAAATAGGGCACAAAACTGTTCATCACCAACTCGCTGGCGGACGCGGTGGCACCGGTTGCAATAAAGGCAATTTTAATGGGCGAAACCGACTGCGTTTGTGACGTAAAACGACGGGTTTCGTTGTTTGAAGACTTTGACGCGCGAAAACGCGTGACCGTAAAGACGTCGCTGGAAAAGCGGTTGCCAGCCATCAGGTCGCCCATCAATTCGGCGGTCGAAACCAGCCCGCCGCCATTGTACCGGAAATCGATGACAAAATGCGTGATACCCTGAGCCCGGAAATCGGCAAACGCCGTTCGCAACTGATTATCTGCGGTTGAAATGAAGGTGCGCATGTTGATGTAACCAACACGCTGACCACCATTGTCGATGACTCTCACGCCATAGCGCGGGGACAATGGGTCGATGTTATAGTCCGCCTTCGTCACCGTCACATTCCGCGCGCCGCCCGCGTCGGTAATGCGCAGCACCCTGCTTGTACCAACCGTGCTGGGTCCAAGCGCGCTTGTGATACCGCTGGATCCCTGCGCGGTGATGATATCAGCGACGGGCGTTAGGTTTGCGGAGTCGGTTCCAATGGCCAAAACTTCGGTACCGCGATCAATGCCCGCAGCAAGCGCTGGGGCACCCTCAAACGCTTCAATCACGAAAAGCCGGTTCCCCTGGAACGCGAAACGAACGCCAAGGCCAGCCGTCGAACCCGATGCGTAATAGGCGTTTTCTTCCTGAATAGACGTCACATAGGTAAAATACCGATCGCGTCCCTGTGCACGCGCATTGGCGGTAAGCGCATCAATATAGGATTGCACGGATGTATAAGGTGCCGTGGCCAATGACCCCGGAAGGGTTTCTGGAAACAAATACCATTCATTCAGAACCGAAAAGGCAAAATCTTGCCGGCTGCTCAGACTGCACGCCGACGATGTGGGGGGTGAAGTGGGGGGCGTCGGCGGAACGGTCACGGTTCCGCCGCCGGAACCGCTACCCCCACCGCCGCAAGCCGTTAGGCCCGCAGCCAAGATGACAATGACGTTCTTTAACACGCCGTTTTTCATGCCAGTCTATCTCTCTAAGTTCGGTTTATGCAGTGACAGGTGCACGGGAAGGCGGCCGTCGGCAAGGTGGATTTCGCATCATGACGCAACTTCACGCAAATTTCTTTAACGTCATTCGTGGTCGGCGCATTCGTTGGGCCAAGAGATAATTTGGGTCGTTTGCCTTGTATGATTCGGCACGCCCCTCATATTGAAAGCTCCATTCATTGAGACCCCCACCCATGCCGCCTGAAGAATTTCGGTCCAAAGGACTGCGTGTACCTAGCGGGCGGCTTTCGCGCATTGCCCGTTTTGGCAATATGGCGACAGGCATTGCCGGAAGCATGTTGCTTGATGGTGCCAAGCAGTTTGCATCTGGGCGGCGGCCGACGGTGGCCGATTTGCTTCTGACACCGGCAAACGCATTAAAAGTTACCCTACAGCTGGGCCAAATGCGTGGTGCGGCGATGAAGTTGGGCCAGCTTGTATCCATGGACACCGGCGACTTCCTTCCGCCGGAGCTTGCGAACATATTCGCACGATTACGTGCCGATGCGCAGCACATGCCGCCTGCCCAGTTGAACGCGGTGCTCGCAGGGCATTGGGGCCGAAATTGGCGCGAACAATTCATCCGTTTTGACGACCGTCCTATTGCGGCAGCTTCGATCGGGCAAGTCCACCGCGCACTGACCCTCAACAATGAAGATGTGGCCATCAAGATCCAATATCCGGGCGTCCGACGCAGCATTGATAGCGATGTCGATAATGTCGCCACGTTGTTGAAGCTGTCGCACCTATTGCCGAGTACACTCGACATCGCCCCATTGCTGGTTGAGGCAAAGCGCCAGTTACATGAGGAAGCCGATTATGTGCGCGAGGGCGAATATCTGGCACAGTTCGGGGCGCTTTTGACCGATGACGCGGCGTACAGAGTTCCGGCGCTGCATCCTGCCTTGAGCGGCAAAAACGTGCTGGTCATGTCGTACATTGAAAGTGTTGCGATAGAATCGACGGTGACTGCGCCACAGGCAGAACGCGACCGGATCATGACGTTGCTGATTGAACTGGTCTTGCGCGAACTGTTTGAATTCAATGTCATGCAAACTGATCCGAATTTCGCCAACTACCGTTACGAACGGGCAACAGGGAAAGTCGTGCTTCTGGATTTTGGTGCCAGCCGCCCATTACCGAAAGCTGTCGTCGACCAATATCGCCATCTGCTTCAGATGGGATTGGCCGGTGACCATGATGGCGTTTTGGCGGCAGTCATCGACATGGGCTTTATGAATGCCCAGACAGCGAAGCTGAGTAGCCGCGAGATAAAGAACATTGTGGCGACGGCAATCAACATGGTGCAGCAGCAAGGCCCGTTTGATTTCGGCATGACTGGGTTCGTGGGTGACATGCGCGACGAAGGCATGAACATCGCCGCCGACCGCCGCAACTGGCATATCCCGCCGTCTGAAATGCTATTTGTGCAACGCAAGCTGGGCGGCGTGTTTTTGCTGGCGAGCCGGTTAAAGGCCCGTGTTGATGTGCGCAGCATGTTGGATACGTATGTGTAACATATCCCGGATACGCTGCACCGCGACCCGGCATATCGCATTATCGGAAAAAACGATTAGTCATTACAAAAACGGTTGCTGGACTAAATAACAGAATTCGTGTTGAGGGGCACCAGAATTTCAAAAACCACCATCGAAAGGATTTCACATGGGTATCATAGGTTCAAGCATTAAGCCGTTCACAACGCAGTCGTACAAGGCTGGCAAGTTCGTTGAAGTTTCCGACGCGGACGTAAAGGGCAAGTGGGGCGTATTCTTCTTTTACCCTGCCGACTGGACATTTGTATGCCCAACCGAGCTGGAAGACCTTGCTGACCAATATGCTAATCTGCAAGCCATGGGCGTTGAAGTATTCGCAGTGTCGACCGACACGCATTTCAGCCACAAGTCATGGCATGACAGCTCGCCAGCGATCAGCAAGATCAACTACCACATGCTTGGCGACCAGAACCACGTCATCAGCAACAACTTCGGCGTATTGCGCGAAGGCCAAGGCCTTGCCGACCGTGCGACCTTCGTAGTCGACCCAGACGGCGTCATCCAAGTCATGGAAATCACCTGTGAAGGCGTTGGCCGTAATGCGGTTGAACTCGTCCGCAAGATCAAAGCGGCGATCTACGTGCGCGAGCATCCCGGTCAGGTTTGCCCTGCGAAGTGGGAAGAAGGCGGCGAAACGCTTGCGCCTTCGATCGACCTCGTCGGCAAGATCTAATATATATTCGGGTGCCGCGTTCTTTGGCGCGGCACCCACCCCCCCAATATTCGACCAATTTAGCCGCCATCCGTCGCGGCGTGACCGTGCTTGTTTGAAAGAGGCCCAAGATGCTTGATGCTGCTACCACTGCCCAGCTAAAAACCTATCTGGCAAACCTGCGCACCCCTGTTGAGCTCGTCGCGACCCTCGACGACAGTCCCAAGTCTGCGGAAATGCGGGCCTTGGTCGAAACCGTCGTCGAACAGTCGCATCTGCTAACCGCGCGTTTTGATGGTCATGCGGATCGCGTGCCTTCATTCGCCATCCGCCGCGCCGATGGCACCGCTGAAACCCATTTTGCGGGCCTGCCACTCGGGCATGAATTCACATCTTTGGTTCTCGCGCTGCTCCACATGGGCGGACACCCGCCAAAGGAAGAGGCCGAGTTGCTCGATTCCGTGAAGGCGCTTGAAGGCGACTTCCACTTCGAAACATTCTTTTCGCTGTCGTGCCAGAATTGTCCTGACGTTATTCAGGCTATCAACATCATGGCCGCGCTCAACCCGAGCGTGAGCCATGTGGCAATTGATGGCGCGATGTTCCGCGACGAAGTTGAGACCCGCAAGGTCATGGCCGTCCCTGCCATTTACCTGAATGGCGAACCCTTTGGCCAAGGCCGGATGGACCTCGCGCAGATCATGGCCAAGCTGGACACGGGCACCGTTGCCCGCGCTGCGGAAAAGATCGCAGCCAAGGAGCCATTTGAAGTTTTGGTCGTCGGCGGCGGTCCAGCGGGCGCAGCGGCAGCGATTTATGCGGCGCGCAAGGGCATTCGCACCGGTGTTGTCGCTGAACGTTTTGGCGGTCAGGTGCTCGATACCATGGGCATTGAGAATTTCATTTCGATCCAGCACACCGAAGGGCCAAAACTGGCGGCGCAATTGGAACAGCATGTCCGCGAATATGACGTCGACATTATGAACCTTCAGGCCGCGACGGAGCTCATCCCTGCTGCAGAAGGCGGTCTGCATGAAGTGAAGCTCGCCAGCGGTGCAACATTAAAGGCACGGACGATCATATTGTCGACCGGTGCCCGTTGGCGGCAAATGGGCGTTCCCGGCGAAGAAGAATATCGCAACAAGGGCGTGGCATATTGTCCGCATTGCGACGGTCCGTTGTACAAGGGCAAGCGCACTGCCGTCATTGGCGGCGGTAACTCCGGCGTCGAAGCGGCCATCGACCTTGCAGGCATTGTCTCCCACGTGACGCTCGTCGAATTTGACTCGCAACTGCGCGCGGATGCGGTGCTGCAAAACAAACTGCGCAGCCTGCCCAATGTCGATATCATCACGTCCGCATTGAGCACGGAAGTATTGGGTGACGGCGAAAAGGTTGAGGCATTGGTCTATACCGACCGTCTGACCGGCGAGTCCCATCGCATCGATCTTGAAGGTATCTTCGTGCAAATCGGGCTGGTTCCGAACACCGAGTGGTTAAAAGGACCGCTTCAGCTCTCGCCGCGCGGTGAAATCGAAGTGGATGCACATAACGCAACGAATATCCCGGGCGTTTTCGCTGCTGGCGACGTTACAACCGTCCCGTACAAGCAAATTATCGTCGCGATGGGCGAAGGCACCAAGGCAGCCCTATCTGCGTTCGATCACATCATCCGGCATTGATGCGACTGCCGCTGCGGACCGGGAACGAGCGTTCTCGGTTCGCAGCGACAGGATCATATTTGGTCTGCGGAAATGTTTTCGTCGAAATCTGCTGTTAATATGGATTAAGTTCCGCCATCACGCGAACTCGATTATCCCAATCCCCTCACCGGTGAAAAATGCGCAAGCCACTCATTCTGTCGTTGATGCTATGTGTCGCTGCCTGTGGCGGCGGTGACGAAAAACGCGACCGCCCTGCGCCATTGGTGACGTTGGGCGCGGCGACGCAGCATGTCTTTTCGGATCGTTACGTGGCCGTCGGCACCGCGAACGCAAATGAGCAGGTTTCGGTGCGCGCGCCTGTGACCGAACGCATCACGCAGCTTGGTTTTTCCGACGGCGACTATGTACGGCAGGGTCAGATGCTGGCCGTTCTGGCGCAAGGGCAGGAAACAGCATCACTCGCCAGCGCGCAAGCGCGTGCGCGCGAGGCAGATCAGCAACTGGCGCGGATAAGTGAGCTTCACCGCCGCGGCTTTGCAACCAACGCAAATCTTGAGGCGCAGACCGCATCTGCCGCATCGGCGAAAGCCGCAGCCAATGAAGCGCGCGCAACGATTGGCGACCGCGTTGTACGGGCCCCCTTTTCCGGGCAAGTGTCGCTGCGACGCATATCGGTTGGCGCAGTTGTAAGCGCTGGCGACGAAATTGCCGCAGTGAGCGACCTGAGTTCGATCAAACTGGACTTCACCATACCCGA
>CALDKP010000191.1 GCA_937898535.1 uncultured Sphingomonadales bacterium
CAATATTGGTTATTGGAAGCGATCTGCGTCCATGACCTTGGTCCATGCCGCGATGAAATCGGCCACGAACTTTTCTTTCGCATCGTCCGAAGCATATACTTCGGCGACGGCGCGCAGCTCGGCATTCGACCCGAAAACGAGGTCTACCGGTGTTGCGGTCCACTTGGCTGCACCTGTTGCCCGGTCCTTGCCTTCATATAGGCCCGCATTGGTCGCGGACTTCGCCCAGACTGTGTCCATGGACAGCAGGTTGGTGAAGAAGTCGTTCGTCAGCGTGCCTGGCTTGCTTGTGAAAACACCGGCAGTCGAACCGCCCGCATTCGCACCCAGAACGCGCATACCGCCAACCAATACGGTCGTTTCTGCTACGGTCAGACCAAGCAAGTCCGCCTTGTCGATCAGCGCTTCCGTCGGACCGAAATAGGCGTCTGACGCAAAGTAGTTACGGAAACCGTCGGCCTTTGGCTGAAGCTGATTGAAGGAGTCCACATCGGTTTGGTCCTGTCCAGCATCCACCCGCCCGGCCTTGAACGGAACGATGACGTCCTGCCCAGCAGCCTTTGCAGCTTGTTCGATCGCCGCATTACCGCCAAGCACGATCAAGTCAGCGATGCTGACCTGCTGCCCGCCCTTTGCGCTCTTATTGAACGCGGTGCGGACGGTTTCAAGCTTAGCCACAACCTTGCTGACTTCGGCAGGGTCATTGACGGCCCAATCCTTCTGCGGCGCGAGGCGCAGACGGCCACCATTGGCTCCGCCACGCATATCGGTTGAACGGAACGTTGATGCCGATGCCCATGCTGTCCGCACGAGTTCAGCGGTCGTTAGCCCTGAAGCAAGAACGCTGGCCTTCAATTGGCTGATGTCCTGCGCACTGATGGGGGCATAATTGGCCTTTGGTAGTGGGTCCTGCCACTTCAAGGTCACTTTTGGCGCATCCTTACCAAGGTAACGTGCTTGTGGGCCCATGTCGCGGTGAGTGAGCTTAAACCATGCCTGTGCAAATGCATCTGCAAATTCTTGCGGGTTCTTCTGCCAGCTCTGCGTAATCTTGCGGAAGCCGGGATCTTCACGCAATGCGATGTCGGTCGTGAACATGATTGGCGCATGACGGACGTCAGGACGATGCGCGTCTGGAACCATGTTTGCGGCCGATGGATCGGTGGGTATCCACTGAACGGCGCCAGCAGGGCTTTTCGTTTTGACCCACTCAAAGCCATAAAGATTGTCCAGATACTGCGTGGTGAACGCGATTGGGTTGGACGTCCACGCACCTTCAAGGCCGCTTGAGATTGTATCTTCCGAATGGCCTTTGCCGCATTTGTTGGTCCAGCCTAAGCCTTGCTGTTCAATTGGCGACACACCGGGGTCACCGGCAACGCACTCTTCTGGCTTTTTGGCGCCATGCGCTTTTCCAAATGTGTGGCCACCCGCGATCAGCGCAGCTGTTTCGGCATCGTTCATCGCCATTGCACCAAATGCACGGCGAATGTCGGTTGCTGCAGCGAGGGGGTCAGGAACGCCGTTTGGACCTTCCGGATTGACGTAGATCAGACCCATCTGCGTTGCCGCCAATGGGCCCTTCAAATTGCCCTTTGCATCGCGGCGTTGGTCCGTCAGCAATTTTGCTTCAGGTCCCCAGAACACCAGATCAGGCTGCCATGTGTCGATGCGACCACCTGCAAAACCAAGGGTTTTGAAGCCCATATCTTCCATGGCAACATTGCCGGAAAGGACCATTAGGTCGCCCCATGAGAGTTTGCGGCCGTATTTTTGCTTGATTGGCCATACCAAGCGGCGTGCCTTGTCGAGGTTTACGTTATCTGGCCAAGAATTCAGTGGTTCAAAGCGCATCTCGCCGCCGTCAGAACCACCGCGGCCATCGCCGGTGCGATAGGTGCCGGCGCTGTGCCATGCCATGCGGATGAAGAATGGACCGTAATGGCCGAAGTCGGCCGGCCACCAGTCCTGCGAATCGGTCATCAGCGCGTAGAGGTCCT
>CALDKP010000192.1 GCA_937898535.1 uncultured Sphingomonadales bacterium
GGCAAATATCGCCTGTGGATCCCGGCCGAGCTTGGCTATGGCCCGGAAGATCAGCGTAATCCGCAAACCGGACAAGTCGCCATCCCCGGCGGTAGCGAGCTAACCTTTGATGTCGAACTGTTAGAGTTCAAATCACGCGCAGAAATCGAAGCCATGCAAAAGCAAATGCAGGAAATGCAACAGCAGCAAGGTGGACAGGCCAGCGGCGCACCGCAGGGCCTACCTCCCGAAATTCAGGCACAAATTGATGCACAGATGCGGGCCCAACAGGGGCAATAATGCCGCCCCGAAAGCACCCAATACCTACGGATGCTATCGGGAATTACCTAATATAGCCCGCGATTAAGCGTGAACGGAAATCCTTGAAAGGCAGTTGCCAGCTTGGCAGCCAGCCCTTAGGATGTCGTTTGCAAGCGGTTATGACCGGAAAGTTCCAACGTTGAGCATCACCACTATCGTCGCAATCGCCCTTTTATCGGGGACCCCGCAGCTTCCGCCTGTGGTAGAGCCAGTTATTGCAATGGAAACTGCTGGCGCACCCACAGCAGCGCCTGAGCAGGGAAGCGCAGCCACTGTGCCGCCATCCACAGACGGAGCAGAGGTTCCGTCGCAATCGCCGGATACACAAACGCCCGTCGGACCCGTTACACCGGTTGCTGCCGAAAAGGACATAATCGTTGTTACCGCAAATCAGGGACCCCCGAAAGGCGACCCTATTGCGGTCGTGAACGAAGTCTCGTTCGTCGCGGTACAGTCGGTCGATAAAGCCATTATCGCACCGGTCGCTCACGGGTATCGAGATGGATTACCTGCCCCTATGCGCGACGGAATGCATAATGTTCTGAATAACTTGGATGAACCCGTCGTCTTTGTGAATTTTCTGCTCCAGCTCAAGATTGGCAAAGCCGCTGAAACCGTTGGTCGATTTGCCATCAACTCAACCATCGGCGTTGCCGGACTTTTTGATGTCGCCAAAAAGCCTCTGTTCAAACTGCCACGCCGTCCAAATGGTCTCGCAGACACATTGGGATATTATGGCGTCGGTCCTGGCCCCTATTTATTTCTGCCTGTATTCGGATCCACGACCGTTCGCGATCTTCTCGGACGCGTTGTTGATCTTTCGCTGTTACCAGCAGTCGTCGGCAAGCCGTTTACAAATCCGATTGTCTCGGCAGCCAAAGGGACGCTTTCGTCGATTGACGATCGTGTCGAAAATGACGTGATTCTCACGCGAGTCCAGGAAAGCGGGAACCCATACGCGGCGATGCGCGAATATTATCTAAAGCAGCGCCAAGCGGAGATTGATGTCCTTAGAGGCACAAGATTAGATGCCAAAATTGACCTCAACGAACTGGAGTTTCTGGACTCGTTACCAGCGCCCACGAAACAGCCCCCTGCACCGAAATCCCAATAAATAGCGCAGCGGCATCGCTACTCTAGAGCGTGGCGAAAAACACAATCGTTGCAAAGGCCATAACCCCCGTTGCGATCCATCCGGTAATGGTCGCGCGGCGTCCCAATGTCAGCCGTCCCATGGCGCGCGGGTTGCGCACGATGAGCATCATCATGACCATTAACGGCGCGGCAAGCACGCCATTGACGACAGCCGCCCAATACAACGCACGCGCCGGGTCAATGCCGACATATTGCAACGACACGCCAAGCAAGGTTGTCACCGCTATCGTCCCGTAGAACAGACGCGCCCTGCTTGGCTTGGCATCAAGGCTTCCCGCCATACCAAACATTTCTGTCACGGCATAAGCGGCTGACCCGGCAAGCACGGGCACCGCAAGCAAGCCCGTTCCGATGATGCCCAGCGCGAATAATGCAAAAGCGAAATTGCCAGCAATGGGCCGCAATGCTTCGGCCGCCTGCGCCGACGTTTCTATATCGCGAATGCCATTGGCATGCAGCGTCGCCGCCGTCGCAAATACTATAGCCAGCGAGACGATCGAGCTGAACGCCATGCCGGTCAGCGTGTCGATACGGATGCGCTTAAGTTCAGGCCCGGCTTCCTTGGGCGTGATGCACAGCGGCTTTACCTTATGCCGCTTCTGCTCCTCAATCTCTTGTCCCGCCTGCCAGAAAAACAGATAGGGGCTAATAGTGGTCCCCAATATCGCGACGACGGCAGTGGCGTACGCGCCGGTCCATTCAATGCGTGGAACAACCAGAGAAGTCAGCGCCTCTCCCCAAGGAACCTGCGCCACAATGACGACGGCAACATACGCGAAGAGCGATAGCGTCGCCCATTTGAGCACCGCGGCATAGCGCTCATAGGATAGCGCCACTTCAACGATGATGCAGAAGACCCCGAACAATAATGTGTAAAGGCCGATTGGCCCACCGATCAGCAGTGCGACGGCGGCACCCATCGCGGCCAGATCAGCTCCCAGATTAACGATATTGGCAATCAGCAGCAGCCCGACCATGAGCACCAGCAAGGGCCGAGGGTAATGTCGGCGCATATTGCGCGCGATACCTGCACCGGTAACCCGCCCGATTTCAGCCGCGACTTCTTGAATCGCGACCATCAAAGGAAAGCTGAACAAAAACGTCCAGCTCAACCCATAACCAAATTGCGCGCCAACTTGGCTGTGCGTGCCGATCCCCGATGGATCGTCATCCGCAGCGCCCGTTACCAGGCCGGGACCGAGGCGTGAGAGGAAGCTTGTGCTCGGTTTTTCATCGGTTCGCATTGCCGACGATAACAGGCCCACATGAGGTCAATGTCAACAGCGCTATATGATGCCGAAAGTTGAAGGCTGCGGAAAAGCTAGCCCGCGTTCTCCAACAATCCCTCGTCCTTGATCCGCTTTTGCCAATAAGCAGGGGCCAGTTGATGCACATTGTTGCCGTCGCTGTCGACTGCGACGGTGACGGGGAAGTCCTGCACTTCAAATTCGTAGATTGCTTCCATACCCAGGTCTTCGAAACCGACGACCTTGCTGCCCTTGATCGCGCGCGCCACCAAATAGGCGGCACCGCCAACGGCCATAAGATACGCGCTCTTATGCTTGGCGATGGCTTGTGTTGCCGCCGGACCGCGCTCCGCCTTGCCGACGCACGCCAGCAAGCCCTGCTCAAGCATCATGTCCATGAACTTGTCCATGCGCGTGGCGGTCGTCGGGCCAGCGGGCCCAACAATCTCCTCGCCCACCGGATCGACCGGGCCAACATAATAAATCATCCGCCCTTTAAAGCTGACGGGCAGTTCTTCGCCTTTTGCCAGCATGTCGGCAATGCGCTTGTGCGCGGCATCTCGTCCGGTCAGCATCTTGCCGTTTAACAACAAGCGGTCGCCCTGTTTCCAGCTGGCAACGGTTTCGGGGGTCAGCGCATCCAAATCCACGCGGATCGCGGCTGTATCAGGCTTCCAGTCTACCTTTGGCCATTCGTCCAGCTTCGGCGCCTCCAGATAGGCAGGGCCCGAACCGTTCAGCGTGAAATGCGCATGACGCGTCGCCGCGCAATTGGGAATCATCGCAACCGGCTTGCCTGCCGCATGACATGGTGCATCCATGATTTTCACATCAAGGATCGTCGAAAGCCCGCCAAGCCCCTGCGCGCCGATACCCAACGCGTTAACCTTGTCAAAAATCTCAATGCGCATCGCCTCGATGTCATTTTGTGGACCGCGTGCCTTTAACGGTCCC
>CALDKP010000193.1 GCA_937898535.1 uncultured Sphingomonadales bacterium
CGGCGGCTATTTCATCGATACAGAACGCTATATTTCGACCGGCAACCTGGTCGATTTTGGCCAAGGTGTCTTCCCGGTTTACCGCACGCCTTCGACTAACCCGGCCAGCCCGCAGCAGACGTTCCTAGCCGACAGCCAGAACAACTTTGCCTGGGCTGTTTTCGCCAATCTGGGATATGAGTTTTCGGATCAGTTCCGTGTCGACGCGTCGCTGCGCTATGACCGTGACAAGCGCGTAAATACGACACTTACGCCAAGTGGATATTTGCCAAACGTTCCCGGTTTTCCGCAGGGCGTAACAGGCGAAAAGCGCCGTGTGACGTTTGACGATCTTCAGCCGAAGGTAACGTTGACCTATCAGCCAACCGACGATGTAACCTTGTACGGCGGATACAGCCGCGGGTTCCGTTCGGGCGGCTTTAACCAGACCGGCGTTGGTGGCGTGGCTAGCAGCAACGGCATCGTTGGCGTTTCAGATATCTTTAAGGACGAAACGGCAACAACGTTTGAAGCAGGGGTAAAAACCCGTTTGCTGGATCGCAAGCTGACTTTGAACGCGGCGGTGTATTCGACAATGTCGAAGAACAGCTACTTCTTCGTCTTCCTTGCCGCCAACTCGACGCAGAACCTTGGCAACGTGCCAAAGACCCGCATTCAAGGGTTTGAGGTTGAAGCCAATTTCCGCCCAACATCGGACCTTCAGTTGAATGCTGCGGCAGGTTACACATTCAGCGAAATCAAGGAATTCCCTGACGCTTCAGCCATTGGCAACGAAGCGCCGTTGATTTCGCGTTACACGTTCAACCTTGGTGCACAATATACGCCACAGTTGACCGATACGCTTGAAGGCCTTTTCCGCGTCGATTACCGCCGCACGGGTAAGACATGGTGGGAGCCATTCAACACCACTGTTCGCGCGCCAGTCGATTTGGTGGACGCGCGCCTTGGTGTCAGCAGCGACAGCTGGACCATGGCTGCTTTTGCCAGCAACCTGTTCAACGAAAAATATAACGCTGAATTCTCACCCGGCGGGTTTGTTTTCAAAGCACGTCCGCGTATTTACGGTTTGGAAGCCAGCTACAAATTCTAAGGAGCGTTTATGACAAAAGTCCTCGTCCTATATTATTCCAGCTACGGCCACATTGAGGCCATGGCAGAGGCCGTTGCTGAAGGTGCACGGTCGGTCGAGGGTACGGTCGTCGACGTTAAGCGGGTCCCTGAACTGGTGCCCGACGAAGTTGCCGCTGCTGCGCATATCAAGGTTGATCAGGCTGCGCCCATCGCAACGCCGGATGAGCTTGCCAATTACGACGCCATCATTTTCGGAACGCCTACGCGCTTCGGAAATATGGCGGCGCAAATGCGCAACTTTCTAGATCAAACCGGCGGCTTGTGGTTTGCGAATGCATTGGTGGGCAAGGTCGGGAGCGTGTTCTGCTCAACGGCCAGCCAGCATGGCGGACAGGAGACAACAATCACGTCGTTCCACACAACCCTGCTGCATCATGGCATGGTGATTGTTGGTCTGCCTTATACTTTCAAAGGCAACAGCGAGATGGGCGAAATCAGCGGCGGTACGCCTTATGGCGCAACAACGCTTGCCGGAAATGATGGCAGCCGGATGCCAAGCGAAAACGAATTGGCAGATGCCCGTTTCCAAGGCAACCATGTCGCACAGATCGCGGGCAAACTGATCGCCTAATGCGCGATTATATTGATTTAATAAGCGGACGAGGACACACAGCATGAGCACGCAAATTCTTGCAAAAAGACTGCATCACACAGCCTATGTAACGAAGGATCTTGAGGCGACGCGCGCCTTTTATGAAGACGTGCTCGGCTTCCCATTGATGGCGACATATTGCGAGAAAGATGAGCTTTTCGGCAGAGAGCGTACCTATTGCCATTGCTTCTTTGAATTGGCCGACGGCAGCGCGCTTGCCTTTTTCCAATTTGCCGATCCAGCGGACCAAGCCGAATTTGGCCCTGAGATGCCGGAATCGCCATTCATTCACATTGCTTTGCAAGTCGAAAAAGATGGCCAGGCCGAACTTGAGCAGCGTATCGCAGCTGCGGGTATAACCGAGCCGCAGACATATACGCTTGAGCATGGCTATTGCCGTTCGGTCTATGTCAAAGACCCGAACAACATGACGCTTGAGTTCACTTATGACGCGCCAGAAGCCGCGCCACTTGATGAACAGCGCCGTGCAGAAGCGCGTTCGGAACTGAGCCGCTGGCTTGCGGGCAACCACAGCAACAACAACCCGTTCCGCGCGATGCACGCCTAATTTGCTGTGCTGGCCAGTCGTCAACACGAAGGGTCAGGCGGCGAAATCGCTGAAACGCACTGGGTAGACGTTGACGGCGGGCAGCTGCATGTTCGCGTGGCTGGTGCCGGGCCGCTTGTCATTTTGCTGCACGGCTGGACACTCGATTGGCGTATTTGGGTACCCCAATTGGCGCTTTCACATGTTCGCCTTGTGATGCCAGACCGGCGCGGCTTTGGGCGATCAACTGCTCCGCCGATGTTGTCGGCCGAGCGCAACGATATTGACCGCATCGCAAATTTTTTTGGTGAAAAACGATTTGCGCTGATTGGCCTGTCCCAAGGCGCCGCCGTCGCTTTGGATTACACGCGTACCGGATCAGACCGGTTAAGCGCTATGGGCCTCATTGGTGCACCGCTCCATGCCGTTGTCCCTGAGCCGGGCGATACACCAGAGATTGATCGGTCGGCATATGCAGACCTGGTGCGCAACGGACGCTTTGACGACATGATGACGCTGTGGCGGCGTCACCCGCTCACGCGGGTCACGCCTGACGCGCACATGTTGGTTGATGAGATACTCAATGCCTATGACGGCCGTGATCAACGTGTGAACCAAGAACCGTTGTACTTTGCCGCTAACGACATTGCCGCGCTCGCTATGCCCGTGCTCGCCATAGCCGGAGCGCAGGATAGTGTGTGGCGGCGACAGGTTGCGGATTATGTCGGTAGGAACGCCCCAAAAGGTCATTGCGAAATCATTCCAGATGCCGGACATCTTGCAAATGTCGACGCTGCCGTTCACGTTAATGGTTTGCTCCAGAATTTTTTGAACACATATCATTTGAAGGAACTTTGAAATGGCCAATGCCGGACGTTTTTTGACCACGCATGTCGGCAGCTTGCCACGTGAAGACGACCTGATTGAAATCATGTTCGCGAAAGAAGACGGCTTGCCTTTGAATATGGCTGCTGTCGACGCACGCATCGCAGAGGCCGTTCAGTTCGTGGTCGACCGCCAAGCCGAAGCCGGGCTCGACATCATCAATGATGGTGAACAGTCAAAGCCAAGCTATGCAACCTACATCAAGGACCGGCTCGACGGCTTTGGCGGCACAGGCAACAGCTTTGCGTTTCAGGATATCGAAGATTATCCGTCGACCAAGGACCGTGTGTTCTCCGATCCTGGCCGCAAGCATCGTAAAACGCCCGCATGTAACGCCCCAATCACAGTCAAAGACATGACCGCCGTCGCGCGGGATGCGCAGACGTTGAACGCTTCGTTGAGCAAGCACACAGGGAAAACGGCGTTCATGAGCGCAGCCTCTCCCGGGGTAACCGCGCTGTTCTTTCGGAACGATTATTATGACAGCGACGAGGATTATGTCTTCGCCCTCGCAGAAGGGCTCCGCCACGAATATGAAGCCATCGCGGCGCACGGCATCATACTTCAGATCGACTGCCCAGATCT
>CALDKP010000194.1 GCA_937898535.1 uncultured Sphingomonadales bacterium
GATCTACACAGGCGAAGACACTCTTTCCCTACACGACGCTCTTCCGATCTGTTCGCAAGGGCCGCTTCGCGGCACAGTGAAGGTACCCGGAGACAAATCCATCTCACACCGGTCGCTGATGCTCAGCGCATTGGCCGTTGGCGAAAGCCGGATTTCCGGTCTTCTCGAGGGCGAAGACGTGCTGGCGACTGCCGCCGCGATGCGCGCCATGGGCGCACATATCGAACGCACCGGCGAAGGATGCTGGACCGTCCACGGCGTTGGCGTTGGCGGCCTGATGCAACCCGCAAGCGCGCTCGACATGGGCAATAGCGGAACGTCGACACGCTTGTTGATGGGTCTGGTTGCCAGCCACCGGCTCACCGCAACATTCATCGGCGATGCGTCATTATCGAAACGCCCAATGGGGCGTGTTATCGATCCGCTGAGCCAAATGGGCGCCGAATTCACCGCAAGCCCCGGTGGCACATTGCCGCTGATGGTGCGCGGCTTGGTGCCTGCGGTGCCGATCAGCTATCGTCTGCCGGTCGCCTCTGCACAGGTGAAAAGCGCCGTGTTGCTTGCTGGCCTTAATATACCGGGCATTACCGAAGTGATTGAACCTGTGCCAACGCGTGACCATAGCGAGCGCATGCTGCGCGGGTTTGGCGCCGATTTGACGGTTGAAGTCGATGCCGACGGCGTACGCCATATCCGGCTACTCGGCGAAGCAGAACTGAAGCCGCAGACGATCGACGTGCCCGGCGACCCTTCATCGGCCGCCTTCCCGATTGTCGCGGCGCTCATTACCCCCGGCAGCGAAGTGACCGTAACCCATGTCGGCATGAACC
This sequence comes from uncultured Sphingomonadales bacterium, assembly GCA_937898535.1. Classification (GTDB taxonomy): domain Bacteria; phylum Pseudomonadota; class Alphaproteobacteria; order Sphingomonadales; family Sphingomonadaceae; genus Sphingorhabdus_B. Next base: position 831 of record CALDKP010000194.1, read on the forward strand.
CGACCCGCACCGGCATTTTCAAGATGTTAGAAGCGATGGGCGCTGACCTGACTTACGCGAACGAACGTGAAGTCGGCGGGGAGCCTGTGGCAGATATCACCGCGCGCCATTCGGCCTTGCACGGGATCGAAGTGCCACCCGAAGTCGCACCAAGCATGATCGACGAATTTCCGGTATTCTTCGTCGCCGCGTGCATGGCGCAAGGGCAGACCATCACAAGCGGCCTTGACGAATTGCGCGTGAAAGAGTCCGACCGGTTGGCATTAATGGCAACGGGCCTGAAAGCCATTGGCGCGCAGGTTGAGGAACGCGAAGACGGCCTTGTCATTCAGGGGACGGGCGGCGAACCGCTTGAAGGCGGCGCAACGATAAACAGCGCGCTCGATCACCGCATCGCCATGAGCTTTGCTGTGGCAGGGCAGCATTGCTACCATCCCGTAACGGTTGATGATGTATCACCCATCGCCACGAGCTTTCCCACGTTCGAGGCGATGATGCACAATCTTCAGGCTGCAAATTGACCGCATATATCTCCCCTTTCGCCGCCGATCTTATTGGCTTTGCGGGGAGCTTCTTCATCGTCGTCGCCTTTGCCTACAGCAACCTTACAACGCAGATGAACGCCCTGTGGTTCAACGCTGCAAACTTCATTGGTGCGGCCTTGCTGACGGTGTCGTTGACGGTGAATTTCAACCTGCCGACGATGGTGCTTGAGGTGGTGTGGATGGCGATTGCGCTATTTGGCATTGCCAAGGCGTTGATGGCGCGGGGCGCTGACAAAGGTGCTGCGCAATGATTATTGCCGTTGATGGCCCGACAGCCTCAGGCAAGGGCACGTTGGCAAAGGCATTGGCCGCGCATTTCGGACTGCCGTTTCTGGACACCGGCCTGCTGTACCGCGCCGTCGGTCGGCAGGTGCAGTTACACAATGGCAACCCCGACGAACCGGCGGACGCTTTGGCTGGATGTAATTTTCCCGACAGCATTCTCGATGACGCCGCTTTGCGGACCGAAGAGGTCGGCGGTTTGGCCAGCCGCGTGTCGCTCCACCCGCAGGTGCGCGCTGCATTGAACAAGCGTCAGGTCGATTTTGCCAACCAACCCGGCGGTGCGTTGTTGGACGGGCGGGACATCGGCACAGTGATCGCGCCGCATGCCGATGCGAAGCTGTTTGTAACCGCCCCTGCAGAGGTGCGGGCGCAGCGCCGTTATGACGAAATGCAGCGGCATGGAATTGAGGTGCGCTTTGCCGATATTCTTGCCGATATTCATGCCCGCGACGCACGCGACATGGGGCGGGCCGATGCCCCGTTAAAACCCGCGCAAGACGCGCTATTGCTTGATACCGGCGATTTGACTATAGGCGGCGCCGTTCAAGCTGCGATTGCGCTGGTGGAGTCTCGACTTCGCAAGAGCTAAGTGGCCGGAGTGTTTGGTTTCCATACAAGCGTCATGCTGAACTCGTTTCAGCATCTTACTTTGGCACATGCCTGTAAACAGTAAGACCCTGAAACAAGTTCAGGGCGACAATGGTTTGGAATACAACAATCTGTATTTGAACGCTTTATTGCTATTCGGGCAATAGGGCATCTCTGGTCAAAGACCGTCGGAACCAACCGACTGGCCGGACAAAAAGTACGTAAGGAAACTCTAACCTATGGCAACTTCGCCAAACCCGACCCGCGACGATTTCGCGGCACTTCTCGACGAATCACTTGGTGGCGCAGACGGTGGCTTTGAAGGCCGCGTCGTAAAAGGCACCGTAACCGCAATCGATAATGACCATGCTGTCATCGATGTGGGTCTCAAATCCGAAGGCCGTGTGGCGCTGCGTGAATTCGCTATGCCCGGCCAAAAAGCCGACCTGAAGGTTGGCGACGAAGTTGAAGTCTTCGTTGACCGCGTAGAAAATATGAACGGCGAAGCCATGCTCAGCCGTGACCGTGCCCGCCGCGAAGCTGCGTGGGACGTTCTTGAAGGCGAATTTGACGCTGGCAACCGCGTTGATGGCGTTATCTTCGGCCGTGTAAAGGGTGGTTTCACCGTTGACCTCGGCGGCGCAGTGGCATTCTTGCCCGGCAGCCAAGTCGACGTTCGCCCTGTGCGCGACGTAGCTCCATTGATGGACATCGCGCAGCCATTCGTCATCCTGAAAATGGACCGCAAGCGTGGCAACATCGTTGTTTCGCGTCGCGCCATTTTGGAAGAGACACGCGCAGAACAGCGCACTGGCCTCATCCAGAACCTCGCTGAAGGTCAGATCATCGACGGCGTTGTCAAGAACATCACCGATTATGGTGCTTTCGTCGACTTGGGCGGCATCGACGGCC
>CALDKP010000195.1 GCA_937898535.1 uncultured Sphingomonadales bacterium
TGGGAGGGGGAGCGGATCGCGGGTTACGTTCGCTCAGGCATGTATGCCCAAATGCTCGGCGGGGCCTGTGGCCTTGGCTATGTGACAGCCGCAGACGGTGGTGTCGTTGGCCCGATTGGCGCGGATGATTTTGAAATCGAAATCGCCGGTGTCCGTTATCCTGCAACCGCCTCGCTTAAGCCTATGTATGACCCCACAAATGCACGGATCAAAATCTGATGTCACACACTGAACTTATGGGCCGCCTCGCTGCGAACACGCAGGTTGGATATAGCTTTGATCAGGAATTTTACACCAGCGATGCGGTGTTCAAAGCCGACTTTGATCAAATCATCAGCCAGAAATGGCTGCTGGCCGGTCATGTGTCACGCATCCCGGAAAAAGGTGATTATTTCCTGTACCGGGTCGGTAATGAACAGATTATCGTCATTCGCGAAAACAGCGAAAGCGTCCGCGCATTTTTCAACGTCTGCCGTCACCGGGGTTCGACGATTTGTCAGTCGGAAAGCGGCAATGCGCCGCGTTTGGTCTGCCCCTATCATGCATGGACATTTGGGCTTGATGGTCGCCTGATCTCCGCGCGGTTAATGCCGGAGGATTTCGACAAAGCCGAAAACAGTCTGTTCGCTTGCCACATCCGCGTTTTCCATGGCCTGATTTTCATCAACATGAGCGAGGGTGAACCGGACGATTTTGACGCAACCTTTGGCGACATGGGCGCAATTCTTGACTATCATGGTTTCGCTGATGCGCGGATCGCACATGCCGGAAGCTATCCCACGACCGCCAATTGGAAGCTGGTCATCGAGAATTTCTTTGAATGCTATCATTGCGTGCCGTCGCATCCGGAATTCTGCTCGATGCATGCATCAGAGTCGATCGTTGCTGTAGGCGCAGGGCCAAGTTCGGGGCCTGCTGACGCCATTGCAAGCTTCACGCCCAAGTTGCAGGCTTGGGAAGAGAGTGCAGCGGCGGCCGGCCGGCCAATCGGTAATATCGATGATGCCCCCGAAAGCAGCCACCTGCGTCTGTTGATGCAGCGGATGAACAAGGATGGCTGGTCATCGGAAACGCAAGACGGTTCAGCACCTGCCCCATTGATGGGCAAGCGGACAAAGGCAGATGGCGGCCGGATGCACCTGAGCTTCAGCCCGTTCAGTCAAATTGTTGCCGACGACCATTTCGCTATCCTGTTCCAGTTCACGCCGCGCGGCGCGCTGGAAACCGATGTAGAAATGATCTGGCTGGTGGATGGCCGTGCGACGGAGGACCAGGTTGACATTGAAAAGATGATCTGGGGCTATCACGCGACAACGACGCAGGACAAAGTCATCACTGAAAACAATCAGGCGGGGATTATGTCGAGCCGTTACCGTCCTGGCCGCTATTCCGACCAAGAGGGTAGCGTTCTCAAGTTCCAGAAATGGTATTTGAACCAGTTCGGGCTGGCGCGCGCCGAGTGACCATCGCCGCCAACATGCGGGCAGTTTTGCTGACCGGCCATGGTGGTTATGAAAAACTGGAATTGCGTGATGATGTGCCGGTACCGACACCGGGTGTTGATGACGTCCTGATCCGTATTGGCGCGGCGGGCGTCAATAATACGGATATCAACACGCGCATTGGCTGGTATTCCAAATCAGTCGCTGAGGCGACGGAGACGGGCGCCGCAGAAGGACTTGAAGGTGCCGGCGATGATGGCTGGTCCGGTGCCGCGTTTCAATTTCCGCGCATTCAGGGTGCAGATGCTTGCGGAAGGATTGTCGCGGTAGGCGATAATGTCGATCCCGCCCGTATCGGTGAACGGGTCTTGGTCGAACCCGTCTTTTGCGGCGCGAGCCGGTACGACATTCTCTATTTCGGTTCGGAAGTCGATGGCGGCTTTGCGGACTATGCCTGCGCTCCTTCGGTTCATGCGCACCGCGTCGAATCTTCTTTATCGGACATCGAACTGGCTAGCTTTCCCTGCGCCTATGGT
>CALDKP010000196.1 GCA_937898535.1 uncultured Sphingomonadales bacterium
CGATGGCATAATCGAGATATGGAATGCCAAGCTTCTTTGAATAGGCGTCAAGAACAGCCATCTCTTTGGCACCAGCGAACAGACGCGAGCCGCTGTTAAGCACCGCACCTGGCGCGACGCTGGTGTAGCGTGTTGGAATGACTTGCGCCTGATAGACACCGCCGCTGGCACGGAACTTGGCCGATACGGGCGTCTTTTGATCCGGGATAAGCGCGCCGAGCCAATATTTGTCGGTAAAGCCAAGCCATCCACCCGTGCTGGTGAATGATGTCTCGCCTTTGTTTTCCTCGACGTCGACATAGCCCCAATCATAATTGGGCTTGTTGTCGAAAACGCCCATTGGGCCGATGTGAATATGCGTAAATATGGAGCCCCCAGACGTCGCGTCGGCAGGTTTTCCGGTGCGGCTTAGCAACGCAAAATTTGCGATCTCAACAGGGGTACTGCCGCCATTGGTGAACGTCTGCTTCGCAGTAATCATGTAGTTTTCGTCAATCGACAACGCGATGTCGAACTTCTGATTAAGCGTGTTGGTCCAGCTTAATGTGACCGGTGTGGTTGGCGTCAACTTGTTGCCGCTTGGCGTCCAGACGGTTTTATCATCAGGAACCGTTACGCCAGTGCCAGCCCAACCAAAGCGCGCAAAATACGCATCTTTTGTGCCTGATGGCGCGAAAAGGCGCACTGGCGCCGAATCTTTGGCGAGTGCGGTGCGGTGGGTAAGCAACAACAGGTCGTCAATTTTCGCGCCTTCAAGATTGACCGAGCCCTTCAACTTTGGCGTTTCCACCAAGATACGGCCTGTTGACTGCAGCGCGCTGCTCAAGGGAACCGCTTGTGTTTCTGCAGGAGCCGCCGCGACGGGCACGTCCGATGTTGCTGCGCCAGCTGGGCTGGCGGCGGTCGTGGCGCTGCTGGTCACAGGCGCGGGGGTTGGAAAGAAATAGCTGGCGACATAAGGCCATCCGAACAGGATAAGGCCTGTCAGCAATACTGCAAAAATCAGGTTGCGTTTATCGTCCACGTGTAAATCCCCGTCATTCAATCAATTGGGCATCATGGCACTGGATCATACCCATGCCCACCCCAAGGTTGGCAGCGCAATAGCCGTTTGATGGCCAGCCAGCCACCTTTAATTGCGCCGTATTTCTGTAGTGCCGTTATTGCATAAGCCGAGCAGCTGGGGCTGTACCGGCAGGTCGGCGGCAAAATGCGCGATGGCCCGATTTGCCAAGCCCGTGCGCATAAGATGAGCAGCTTTGCGATCACGCGACCAGCTTCCCCAACGCCTTGACCATATCCGCCCGCAAGGCATCAAAATCGCGTTCGATGCCGCTGTCGCGACCGATCAGAATATGATCCGCGCCTGCCTTGCCCTTGTCGGCGAGCATTTCCTGCGCGAGCGCGCGAAAGCGGCGTCGCATGCGGTTGCGGATGACGGCGTTACCGACTTTTTTGGTGATGGTGATGCCCAGCCGGATTGCAGGGCTGTCGTCCCGCCTGTCGCGAACCAGCAAAACAAAACCGGGAGTTGCATATCGCTTCCCCCGGTTGGCGGCCAGAAAGTCTGACCTTTTTTTGATAACGCTGTAACCGCGCATTTCGCGGTCCGCCTGCTCGGGGATTAAGCCGAGAGTTTCTTGCGGCCGCGTGCGCGACGTGCGTTCAGGATGTTGCGGCCAGCGGCGGTTGACATACGGAGACGAAAACCGTGGCGACGGGCACGCACGAGATTGCTCGGCTGAAAAGTGCGCTTCATGACTGTAATCCTTAAATTTTTTGCGTCTTGAAATGAAAAGGGCCGCCGAATCTGCGCAGCGACCGCTTCTATTGCAGTGGCCGATACGGTCCGAAAGGCTAAAAGTCAACACAGGTCAGGGCATTTTCATGTCTATGTCGTCGCGGCGGAACAGGTGCAGCATGTCGCGTTTAACATCGGGAAAGGGCGGGCGGCCTTTAACCTTGTTGCGCCGCAGTGCCCAATTGGCCCAGCGCGCATATTCGGGATGGATCTTTGAAAGCCGCGAATATCGCTTCTTGGCCCAAAGCGAATGTTTGAGGACCACGCCAAGCCCGATGATAAACTGCGCTAGACCGCCTGGACCTGGAAGCCAGCTTACAAGTGGCGCCGTAACGATCAGCGCCCAACCCAAAATGACCATCGACCAGCGATAGGCAGGCAAATCGCTCCAGCTTTTTCGTTTCGAGCGGTCCATATGCGTCATGTGGGATCGCGGAACGGGTGTTGCAAGTTCATGTCAGCACCAAACCGTTTTTGCAGAAATTTAAAATCTTTAGCATTGTCCGTAATAGCCAGCATATATTCATGGTTTTGCCGCAATAGGGCTGTAGCACCCTCTCTTAACGTTTATGATGAAAGCCTCATGACAACTATTCTCCCGCATCTTCACCGCATAGGCGTAACGCCTTCAGACATCGACTTCATGGGGCATGTGAACAACGCACGCTACTTGAACTGGGTGCAGGATGCGGTGCTCGCGCATTGGAACAAGCTTGCGCCGCCTGAGGCCGCTGCAAAATATCTGTGGGTCGCGTTGAAGCACGAAATTACTTACAGGAAGCCGGCTTTTCTCGATGATGTCGTTATTGCGTCCGTCGTTCTTGAAAAAGTGCAGGGCGCCCGGTCCTTTTACGAAACGATCATCAAGCGCGGTGAAGACGTTTTGGCTGAGGTCAAATCAAGCTGGTGCTGCATCGATGCCGAAACACTTCGTCCCGCGCGTATTGCAGCGGATATTCAGGCCTATTTTTTCCAGAAGGATTGAATGCGCGCGCCGGTTAAAAAATCGGGTCGTTCGCGCTGTCATCCAGCGGCGTGACGGCCGCATGAATTCCGCACTCAACCTTGTCCCAGCCCTTCCAGCGACCCGAGCGTGGGTCTTCGCCTGGTGCAACCTTCGTGGTACAAGGTGAGCAGCCAATCGACGGATAGCCCTGTTCCACCAGCGGATGCACAGGCAACGCGTGCTCGGACATGTAGG
>CALDKP010000197.1 GCA_937898535.1 uncultured Sphingomonadales bacterium
GCCTCGTTAATCAGCCCCATCAACAGGATCGCGATTGCAAACACGCCGCCTTCGAACCCCATCGTGAAACCAATGGGCAATCCCAAACGCCAAATCTCCCGAAACCGCCTCCAATCCGCACGCCAGAAGCGCCCGAACAAATGGTAGCGGCGAAATTTCGGATGGAAACTGACGACGAGAGCCATGACCCCAAACTGCGCCACATTGGTGATCGTGCTGCCAATGCCCGCGCCAACCAGCCCCAATTGCGGCAAGCCGAAGTTACCGAGGATGAGGCCATAATTGACAACGGCATTTAACACCACAGCTCCGCACGCGACGATGGTTGCCCAGACTGGCTTTTCCAGCGCCGCGACAAAATTGCGCAGAACGAGGAATCCGAGGAAGGGCAATATGGACCACATATAGGCCCGCACAAACACCGCAGCGTCCGCAGCGAGATCCGCTTGCTGACCCGTCGCGATCAGGATCGCTTCGGCATTCCAAAGAAATGCCCATACCGGGACCATAACGGTGCAACATACCCAAAGACCCTGCCGAAAGGTCCGCCGAATATCCCGCACCGAATGCGCCATGCGGCCCTTTTCAGATGCCATCATCGGCGCAGTTGCCGTCAACAGGCCCATGCAGAAAATCGCGCAGAAAATGGCAAGATTATGCCCCAACGCCCCCGCAGCCAACTCCCGCGGCCCAAGCCAGCCAAGCAAAATGACGTCAGTCACGCCGATGAGCATCATCGTCAGGTTTGACAATATCATCGGCCACGCAAGAACCAAGGTGGCCCGAAGCTCATCGCGCCAGGGGGATTGGCCTTTGGTTGAGAGTGCCTTTGTGGTCATAGGCGGGGCGATAGCGGAGAGCGGCCAATGAGACCACCCCCGAACTTCGGCATTCCCGCGTAGGGACTAATCCCCAGCCCTTATTCCGGCGCCTTAGCGACCCCGACCAAAGCAGGGCGCAGTAAGCGATCCTTGATCATATAGCCCGCCTGCATCTCGGCCACGATCGTGCCCGGTTCGGCATCCGCACTTGGGATTTCGACCATCGCCTGATGCTGGTTCGGGTCAAGCGGCATGCCCATTGCGGCGATGCGGGTGATGCCGTTTTTGGCAAAGACGCTGTCGAGTTCGCGGCCAGTGGCTTCAAGACCAATGACGAGCGGCTTCATCGACTCGCTTTCGCGCATCTCGGCAGGAATGGCTTCCAATGCACGCGCCAAATTGTCGGAGACGGACAGGACGTCGCGCGCAAAGCCAGTTGCGGCATAAGCGCGCGCATCTTGCGCTTCCTTTTCCATGCGGCGACGCACATTTTGCGTTTCCGCCTGCGCATACAGAACTTCTTGCTGCGCCGTGGCGAGCGCGTCTTCAAGCGTAGCAATTTTGGCGTCGGCAGTGTCGGTCGCGTCCGAAGCGTCATCCTTCATATGCTCTGGCACGCCTTCGAGTTCCTTTTCTGCTGCTGCATCTGCAGATTGAGTGTTCTTGTCCGTCATAACCTGATTAACCCATGATTGTTACGGCATTTATGCCGCCTGTTGCTTTGCGCATATAGAAACCAATTCGGTTTCATCAAGCCGTGCGTCACTTTATTAAGCGGCTGAGCGCCTGTGCCGTGAAATCGACCATCGGCACAATGCGGGCATAATTGAGCCGTGTCGGACCAATGACGCCCACGACACCGACCACCTTGCCACCCGCTTCACGATAAGGCGCAGCGATGACGGAGGAGCCAGACAGCGAGAAGAGATTATTCTCTGAACCAATGAAGATCCGCGTCGATTGCGCATCGCGGGCACTGTCGACCAATCGCGCAATTTCTTCCTTGCTTTCCAATTCGTCGAGCAACTGGCGCACCCGGTGCAAGTGGATCAAGCTCACCTGGTGCAACCGGCCCCGCCGG
>CALDKP010000198.1 GCA_937898535.1 uncultured Sphingomonadales bacterium
CGTCGGCTCGTCGACCGCGCAGGCCGACTTCAGGCACTACCTCGAGAAGCACCGCCCGGCCCTGGCGAAGCACGTGGTCGGCTACGAGACGGTGAACCAGCCGAGCGAGAACCAGCTCATCGCGCTGGCGCGGCAGTACTTCGTCAAGTACGACCGAATGGCCGGAACGCCGAGCCCGATGTAGGGAGACAGGGAAGGCAACTACCCGGGGCTAGCGGAGCGCCTCTCTGGCGGCCTGCAGCTTTGCCCGCCGTAACGATGCGGTCGACGGCATCCACTACAACTGCGTCGTCGGGGGTTTCTGCGTTGTAAGCGATGGTCAGGTCTGCGCGGCCAATGAAGAGTGCATCAATGCCAGAAACAGCGGCGATGGCGTCGATATTGTCTACGCCTTCAACATCCTCAATCTGAGCGATCACGATTACTGCCGTCGCATCGGCACGGTGCCGGGACATTCCTTTAGTCGTGTAGCCTGCCGCGCGGCTACTGCCCGCATAGCCGCGCCCCCCGCTTACATAATGGCAGGCTTTGACAGCGTCTTCGGCTTCTGCGGCGCTGCGGATATGGGGAAGGATCACACCGTCCGCGCCGCAATCGAGCGCGTTCAGAATATGCTCGTGACTTGCAGATGCGGGACGCACGAGGACGGGTTTCCCGCCGGCGCGCGCGGCCAATATGCATAGGTCAAGCGCAGCACGGTCGAATGGTGCATGCTCGGCATCAAGTACGAGGCAGTCGAGACTGGATAAGCTCAATACTTCCACGACATGCGGATGTGGGGTTTTGATCCAAGTGCCAGCAAGTAATTCGCCAGCCCGCAATTGGTCGCGGAAACTTATCATAATTTTTTACTCGCCAGTTCGGCTCCTTCGGCCAATGTTTTCAGTTTTGCCCAAACGATATCCGGGTCGACAACGCCAAAGCCGGCAAAGGTAGAAAAGCCGCAGTCGGTGCCTGCAATCACCCGCTCACGTCCGATGATATTGACATAGCGCTCAATCCGCTCTGCGACAACGCGCGGATGTTCGATGAAATTCGTAGTGCTGTCGATCACACCTGGGATCAGGATTTTTTCATCGGGAATGATATCCGCCATCTCGACGAAATAGTTCCAGTCAGCAGCGTGGCGTGGGTTGCTTGTTTCAAACAACAGGGCGGCTGGTTTTGCTGACATTAAAGTCGGCAAGATGACGCCCATTTCAACGTCGCAGCAATGCGGCCCTTCATAATTGCCCCAACACACATGCATTCGTACCCGGTCAGCGGGCACGTTGCGTAACGCGTGGTTCAGCGCCTCAACATGACCACCGATCAGCGTGAGATACTCGGCATCGCTGCGGTCTTTATACATCATGTGGCGGCCCAAGCCTAAGTCCGGGCTATCAAGCTGCAGATACAATCCAGCCGTCACAATCGCCTCATATTCGGGACGCATCGCCTCTGCCAGTGCTTCTAAATAGGCGTCTTGGTTTGGGTAAAATTCGTTGGGCTGGAACAGTGCGATAACACCAGGCGAGGCTGCGTTCATGAATCCGCCAGATGGCTTGTGCGCTGCAACGGCCGCCAGCATATGTGATACATCCTCCTCTAGCGGAGCCATTGATTTGACGGCGATAGGGCCAACGCATTTTGGACGGCGATAGGTCGGTGTGTCGCCGCCCTTCGAT
>CALDKP010000199.1 GCA_937898535.1 uncultured Sphingomonadales bacterium
ATTCCCGGCCGCTGGCGGCGCAGCTCGCCGCCATCGGCGTCTTCGACGCGCCCGCCGTCGAGGCCGTCGCGCACTGCGCGACCGAGTGCTCGTGGGGGCGCCGCGCCGTCGGCGACAACCGCGGCGGGGTGAAGCTGAAGGAGGCCGACGACCGGGCCCACCGCGCGAAGCACGGCCGCGGCCTCGGCTACGCCTCACACGCCAGACCCACCCACAGCACCCGCCCGCGCCAGCGCCACGTGGGCGATATGGGGTGGATCGAACGCACCACCAAAGATACCGATGCGCCGCAAGGGCCCAGCTGCCACGCTCAGACCCAGTCCCGGCGTGGCAGGAATTGCGTGTACAGCGCGTCTTCGGCCGAGCCGGGCGCCGCCGACCTGACCGTCCATCGTCTTTTCGAACAGGATCGCGCCGACAACCTTTTCACCGGTGAAGGCGTGCGAGGAAATGATGCGGCTGCGCATCTGGTGGATGAGGCCGAACATTTCTTCTTCGGTCGCATAAGCATCTTCTTCGATGCCATAGCCACGAAGCGCCTTGGGCGTTGAACCGCCACTTTGGTCAAGCGCAGCAATAAACCCCGTTGCCGTCGCTACTTTGTCGAACATATCTTTGTCGTTCATCAACTCTTCCCTGTACCTTGGCACTGCATACGTATGCATTACCATCAGAAAAAAACGGGGCAAGGCCCCGCATGTTTAATTTGTATTCAAAGCATCCACGCCCGGAAGCGGTTTGCCTTCCATCCATTCTAAGAACGCGCCGCCAGCGGTCGAAACAAAGGTGAAATCCTCCGTCACACCAGCATGGGCGAGCGCCGCCACCGTATCGCCACCGCCCGCGACCGACACAAGCGAGCCTTCACGCGTCAGCGCAGCCGCTGTGCGGGCCAATGAGACCGTCGCCGCGTCAAATGGTTCCATCTCAAATGCGCCAAGCGGTCCATTCCAGACCAAGGTCCGGCATGTTTTAAGCACATCCGCCAACGCCTCAACCGCCGCAGGACCGACATCAAGGATCATTTCATCCGCCGCCACTTCATGGACATTGACCGTGCGCACGGGCGGATTTGCGCGGAATTCGACTGACGTCACGACGTCATAGGGCAAATGCACGGTGCAGCCTGCAACATCCGCCGCATCCAATATGGCGTTGGCCGTGTCGGCAAGATCATGTTCGCACAGCGACTTGCCAACATTGATACCGCGGGCAGCGAGAAAGGTGTTCGCCATGCCGCCGCCGATGATCAAATGATCAACCTGTTTCACCAGATTGTTCAGCACGTCGAGCTTGCTCGATACCTTTGCACCACCAACGACAGCAGCGACCGGGTGCTCCGGCGAACCCAGCGCTGCTTCCAACGCCTTGAGCTCTGCTTCCATCGAACGGCCGGCATAGGCTGGCAAAATATGTGCGAGACCTTCGGTAGACATATGCGCGCGATGTGCCGCCGAAAACGCGTCATTTACGTAATAGTCGCCATTTGCAGCCACTGCGCGCGCAAGTTCGGGGTCGTTTTGTTCTTCACCTGGCCAAAACCGGGTGTTTTCGAGCAAAGCAATGTCGCCGTCTGCCAATATGCCAATCGATTGCGCGACGATGTCTCCTGCAATCTCTGGCACGAACATGACTTCGCGGCCAAGCACCTCTTGCAGCGCGTCCAAAACCATGGAAACCGACATTTCGCTATGCTTCGCCCCCTTCGGACGACCGAAATGGGCAAGCAATAGAACCTTGGCACCCTTGTCAGCGAGTTCGCTGACCGTGGGGAGCAATGCCCGCAAACGCGTTTCATCGGTCACACGCCCGTCGGCCATGGGCACGTTCAAGTCCACGCGCACAAATACGCGCTTTCCTTTTACGTCACCAAGATCGTCGAGCGTGCGAAATGCCATGATTAAAGCAACTTTCCAATGACGCCGGCGGTATCAACCATCCGGTTGGAGAAACCCCATTCATTGTCATACCAGCTGAGGACACGGACAAGCTTTCCGTCGATGACGGCTGTTTCAAGGCTGTCGATGGTCGAGCTGGCTGGGCAGTGATTATAATCGATCGATACCAACGGTTCGTCGGAATAGGCCAGAACGCCCTTCAAAGCGCCTTCAGATGCAGCCTTTAACAGCGCATTGACCTCTTCCTTCGTGGTATCACGCGCAGGCGTGAAGGTCAGATCGACGATGCTGACGTTGGGCGTCGGAACGCGAATGGCCGATCCATCAAGCTTACCCTTTAGTTCAGGCATAACTTCACCGACCGCACGTGCCGCGCCCGTCGTTGTCGGAATCATCGACATCGCGGCAGCACGAGCGCGGCGCATGTCATCATGGATTTGGTCGAGTATCTTCTGATCGTTGGTGTAGCTGTGGATCGTGGTCATCAAACCGCGCTCGATACCAATTGCGTCGTTCAGCACTTTTGCAAGTGGTGCGAGGCAGTTGGTGGTGCAGCTGGCGTTCGAAACGATGACATCGGCTGATGTCAAAACGTCGTGATTGACGCCGAACACGACGGTTTTGTCGACATTTTTACCGGGTGCCGAGATCAAAACGCGCTTTGCGCCTGCAGCGAGGTGCTTTTCTGCGCTTGCGCGGTCGGTGAAGAAGCCGGTGCACTCGAGCGCGATATCGACGCCATTTGCAGCATGCGGCAAATTGGCTGGATCGCGTTCGGCGGTGACGTGAATGCGCTTGCCATTGACGATGATGTCATTGCCATCGGCTTCTACTGTTCCGGGGAACGGGCCATGCACGCTATCACGTTTGAACAATAATGCGTTCGCCTTGGCTGGTGCGAGATCATTAATCGCCACCAATTCCAGATCATGGTCATCACGCTCCAAAATCGCGCGCGCGACCAAGCGACCGATGC
>CALDKP010000200.1 GCA_937898535.1 uncultured Sphingomonadales bacterium
TGGCCACGTCGGCATGCAGGCGCACGACCGACAGGTCCGTGGCCAGGCGGGTGGGGTGTTCGTAGGCGCCGACGATGCAGGCGGTTCCGTTCAGGCTCATGGGGATGCTCTTTCAGTGAGGGGCAGGGGGCTGTGTCGGCTCAGGCGCCGCCGCCGCAGTGCCGGTTCGTCGCGACGCCGGGGACGGTCGGCATCCCCAGGCGCACCGCCACGTTGCGCGCGATATTGCCGAACCGCAACGGACAGTTGAAACCGGGAATGTTGCTGTCGGTCACAATTACATCGAAAACGCGCAACGCCCCTGCTGTCCCTGAACTCTCGCTTGTGCGTGAAGGCGATGTGAGCTTTGTCTACATGCTCGATGCCGATCAAAAGGCGAAGCGTATTGAAGTGAAGACGGGTGGACGCGACGGCAATCTGGTCGAAATCATCAGCGGACTTAAAGTCGGCGACAAAATCGTAACCGAAGGCGTCGTGAAGCTGTCGGATGGCGCCAAAGTGCGCACCGGAAAAGCCAAAGCTGGCGAAGCCCCTGCAAAAAACAAATGATGCAGGGTTGAGATGACACTTTCCGACATCTCGGTCCGCAGACCCGTATTCGCAGCCGTTATTGCGATCTTGATGGTGCTGGTCGGCATTGTCGGCTTTTTAAACTTACCCGTTCGCGAATATCCCGACACGGAACCGCCGATTGTATCGGTGGGCACATCCTATACGGGCGCGGCGGCCAGTGTGGTCGAAACGCGGGTGACGCAGGTGCTGGAAAACGCGCTTGCGGGCATTGAAGGCATTCAGACCATCACGTCGCGTTCGCGCGACGGGCAGTCCGAGATCACCATCGAATTCGCGCCGGGCCGTACCGTAGACAGCGCAGCGAACGATGTCCGCGACCGTGTTGGCGGGGTGGCGGATGATTTGCCTGAAGAAGTGCTCGCGCCTGAAGTGCGCAAGGTCGATGCCGATGCATCGCCCATTTTGTTTCTCGTGGTGTCGAAACCGGGTTGGTCGCGGCTTGAACTCAGCGACTATGTCGACCGCAATCTTGTGGACCGGTTCTCCGCCATTGATGGCGTCGCGCGCATATTTGTAGGCGGCGAAGCGCGGCCATCGATGCGTATTTGGCTTCAGCCAGACCGCCTTGCGGCATTGGGCCTCACGCCGCTTGATGTGGAAAATGCGCTGCGCAGCCAGAATGTTGAACTGCCTGCCGGACGCCTGGAGTCTACCGACCAGAACGTAACCCTGCGCGTCAGCAGACCATTTGGAAATGAGGCCGAGTTTCAGCAGCTTATCGTCGCACGCGGAGCCGACGGCTCGCTCACGCGCCTGTCTGATGTGGCGCGGGTCGAAACGGGTCCGGAAAATCCCTATGCCGCATTCCGGCTAAACGGAGAATCCGCGCTTGGTATGGGCATCGTCCGCCAGTCGGGCGCCAACACTTTGGCCGTCGCCGAAAGCGCCAAGGCACTCGCTGAACAAATCAAAGCCGATTTACCGCAGGGAATGACCATTACCGTTGGGTCGGACGACTCACTGTTCATCAGCAAGGCCATCAGCGGCGTATGGACCACATTGGCAGAAGCGGCGGCATTGGTTGTCTTGGTCATCTTCCTGTTTTTGGGCAGCTGGCGCGCAACGCTGATTCCGGCGGTCACGGTGCCCATCTGCTTGCTGGCAACATTTGCAGTGCTGTGGCTTTTCGGATTTTCCATCAACCTGTTGACGTTGCTGGCGCTCGTGCTTGCGATTGGTCTGGTGGTCGATGACGCCATCGTCGTGTTGGAAAATGTCTACCACCGGATTGAACAAGGCGAGCCTCCCCTTGTTGCAGCGGTGACGGGCACGCGGCAGGTCGCATTTGCAGTTGTATCAACCACCATCGTCGTCTGCGCGGTGTTTGTGCCCGTCATGTTTTTGGCAGGCCAGACCGGCCTTTTATTCCGCGAGCTTGCAGGCGCAATGATTGCCGCCATAGCCTTTTCCGGCTTTGTCGCGCTCAGCCTTGCGCCCATGCTGTGTTCAAAGCTGCTCAAGCAGGAAAAGCGCGGACGTGTTGCATCATGGGTCGACGATAAATTTCAGCGCGTTGAGGCGCGCTATTCCGATCTACTATCCCGCGCGATTGCCAAGCCGTTGGCGGCGATGCTGGGCGTCATCGGCTTTTTGCTTGTCGCAGGCCTTTTGTTCACGACGCTTCAGTCCGAACTCGCGCCAGCCGAAGATGTGGGTGTCATAAGTGTCAACATTGGCGCGGCGGAGGGCACTGGCTACAACGCCATGGACAAATATATGTTGGATGCGTCCAAACCGGTTTTGGGGCTGCTCGAAAAAGGTACGGTTCGGTCCATCATTCAACGCACACCCGGCGGCTTTTCCGCAAGTGATGACTTTAACTCGGGAACCTTCCTGATCTTCCTGAAACCTTGGGAAGAGCGCACCGAGAAGACCGAAGATGTGGTCGCACAGGTCAACAAAATCCTTGCCGATCTGCCCGCTGTGCGCGGTAATGGCGCGGCGCGGTCCTCTATCGGACGTGGCCGGGGCCAGCCGCTGAACTTCGTCATCGCAGGATCTACCTATGAATCCCTGAGCGTTGCGCGTGATAGGATATTGACCGCGGCGCGGGAAAATCCCGGCATTGTGAACCTCGATTCCGATTATAAAGAGACAAAGCCGCAAATGGAGATTCTGGTCGACACGGCACGCGCTGGCGACCTTGGCGTATCCGTTGCCGACGTCAGCCAAGCGTTGCAGTCGCTCTTGGGGTCGCGCCGTGTGTCGACCTATGTGGATCGCGGCGAAGAATATCGCGTGATTGTTCAGGCCGATGCCCAAGACCGTGCAACGGCAGAGAATTTGGCTGCCATCCAGCTT
>CALDKP010000201.1 GCA_937898535.1 uncultured Sphingomonadales bacterium
ACCGCCCTCGCCGCCGCGCCCGAAGGCGACGGCCAAACCGCGCAGGCGGTTATTCCCGGTTAAGTGTTGAGAGCGCCGCGCGGGTTAAGCGCTGGCGCTCGCTTCCTCCACGCCGGCGCTGTTGTGGCGCAGCGCCTTTAGCACGGTTTCGACGATCTGCGGGGCATTCAGGCCAGCCTCGTCATATTGCTTTTGCGGGCTGTCATGTTCTTGGAACATGTCGGGCAGGCGCATTGTGCGGATTTTCAAGCCAGCGTCCATCAGGCCAGCATCGCTGGCGAGTGTCAGCACATGCGCGCCAAGGCCGCCCACCGATGCCTCTTCGACCGTCACGACAACCTCATGCGTGGCGATCAGGTGGCGGATCATTTTTTCATCAAGTGGCTTTGCAAAGCGCAAGTCGGCGACGGTGGTGCTCAGGCCCTTGGCATCCAGTGTCTCTGCCGCCTTCATCGCTTCGGCCAAACGCGTGCCGAGCGAGAGAATGGCGACCTTTTTACCTTCGCGGATGATCCGGCCTTTGCCGATTTCCAACTGCTGCGGCACTTCAGGCATCGCAACGCCGGTGCCATTGCCGCGTGGATAGCGGAACGCGATTGGCCCGCTGTCGTGCAGGACGGCGGTGTAGGTCATGTGGACCAGTTCCGCTTCGTCTGCAGGCGACATGACGACCATATTGGGCAAGGTCGCCAAATAGGTAATGTCGAACGAACCCGCATGCGTGCTGCCATCGGCACCGACGAGGCCAGCGCGGTCAATGGCGAAGCGTACCGGCAAATTCTGGATCGCGACGTCGTGCACCACCTGGTCATAGGCGCGTTGCAGGAAGGTCGAGTAAATCGCGCAGAAGGGACGCATCCCCTGTGCCGCAAGTCCAGCCGCAAAGGTGACGGCATGTTGTTCAGCGATGCCGACATCGAACGAGCGTTCGGGATGCGCGGCCGAGAATTTGTCGACGCCGGTGCCGCCCGGCATCGCGGCGGTTATCGCGCAAATCTTGGGGTCAGTTTCCGCCAGCTTGGCCAGCGTTTCACCAAAGACGTTTTGATAGGCTGGCGGACCGCCACCGGGGCCCTTGTCCTGCTTGCCCGTGACCACATCGAATTTGACGACGCCATGATATTTGTCCGCCGACGCTTCGGCAGGGGCGTAACCCTTGCCCTTTTGCGTGACGACATGGATCAGCACGGGGCCTTCCGCATTGTCGCGGACATTTTCGAGGACGGGGATCAGCTGGTCGAGATTATGGCCGTCGATGGGGCCAACATAATAAAAGCCAAGTTCTTCGAACAAGGTGCCGCCCATCGCCATGCCGCGTGCGAACTCTTCCGCCTTTGATGCGGCTGAATAGATGCGGCGCGACAGCTTTTTGGCGACTTTGCTCGCAAGGCTGCGCAGGCCGAGATATTCGCTGGAGGACACCAGACGCGACAAATAAGCCGACAGACCGCCAACGGGCGGCGCGATCGACATGTCATTGTCATTCAGGATGACGACCAGACGGTTACCGGCGGCTTGGGCGTTGTTCATCGCCTCATAGGCCATGCCGGCCGACATTGAACCATCACCGATGACGGCTATCGCCTTGCCCGGTTTGCCCGCAATCTTGTTTGCGACCGCAAAACCCAGTGCGGCTGAAATAGAGGTTGAGCTATGTGCCGCGCCGAACGGATCATATTCGCTTTCGCTGCGCTTGGTGAAGCCCGAAAGCCCCCCGCCTGTACGCAAGGTGCGAATGCGGTCGCGGCGACCCGTCAGGATCTTGTGCGGATAGCATTGGTGGCCAACGTCCCAGACCAAACGGTCATCAGGCGTGTTGAATACATAATGGATCGCAGTCGTTAGTTCGACGACGCCCAAGCCAGCGCCCAAATGGCCGCCGGTTACCGAAACTGCAGATATGGTTTCAGCGCGCAATTCATCCGCGAGCTGGCGAAGCTGCGACGCGGCAAGTTTGCGAAGGTCCGAGGGCACTTTAACCGTGTCGAGTAACGGCGTGTCTGGGGAATGTGTCATAAATTAAGCTTAGCCACCTTTTATCGGGCTGTCGAACGGGTAATTGCGCCTGCGTTATCCGCAATCGGCGCATTTCCCGCGGACTTCGATGACGGGGCGAACCTCCGCAAAACCGGCATGTTCGGCCGCTGCACGAACATTCATGGTTAGCGTATCGTCATCAATATGTGTGGCGGTGCCGCAGCTGTCGCAGATCAGGAAAATGCAGTCGTGCAGGCAGCCGGGATGCGAGTTGGCAAGATAGGCGTTCGCGCTTTCAACGCGGCGCGCAAGGTTGGTCGTCACGAACAGATCGAGTATCCGGTACACGCTGTTGGGTGCAACGCGCTTGCCGCGTTTTTGCGAAACCAGATCGGCAATATCATAAGCCGATGCCGGTTTTTCAAATGTGGCGAGCACTGCGAAGATATCCGCGCGCATATCGGTCCACTGCTCGCCCGCCTCGACCAAAGCCGATTCTGCGGCATGGGCAAGCGACGCGCCTGCATGCTCGTGATGATTATGAACTGCCATGTTGATGATGTAGGCTTTGACAGCCAGCCGGTCAATTGCCCGTCAGGCAGATGCGCGGTGGTTCAGGAAATGTCCTAGCGCGAGGCAGATGACGCCCATTACGGTCCAGACAATCTCCATCAATCCATGTGGCAGCGTCAATGCGCCCGCCATCATGCCAATGCCCGCTGCGCCAACGATAGCTGGCGTAAACAGTCCATGATCCCAAAATCCCTTACCAAGTGCCAATACGCCGAAGAGAATGGCCAGCAACAGGCCGGTTTCATGAATGACCGAGTTGAGCAAAAAACCGCTCGCCGATGCCAGAAAGGCCAGCAAAAGCGTGGTGACAAGGCAATGCACAAGGCACAGGCCAGCAATGCTTAAGCCAAGCCCGTCCCACCGCCATTTTTTCCATGCCTGCGTCATTGCGGCCGCCCTACACCGATTCGTTAGACGTTACAACATTACATCGCATAAATTGCAGCCATTATGACCATTTTTGCAACCTCTGTCCGCTTGCAGCTTGCTGAAATCAGGGGCATATCGCGGCTCATGAATAAAGCTCCTCATTCTGGCACCGCAGCCAGCCAGCCCGCGTCACACCCTCAGGCACTGATTACATGGCTTATGGGCGTCGCGGTTCTCGTCTTTGCGATGGTGGTTGTCGGCGGAATTACGCGTCTGACCGAATCGGGCCTGTCGATTACCGAATGGAAACCGATCACGGGTACCTTGCCCCCGTTGAACGAGGCCAGCTGGCTCTCCGAATTTGAAAAGTATAAACAGATCCCCGAATATACCGAGATTAACGGTCCGGCGGGCATGACGCTTGCGGAGTTCAAATTCATCTATTTCTGGGAATGGGTGCACCGCTTGCTAGGGCGCGTCATCGGATTGGCATTTGCGCTGCCGCTGGCGTGGTTTTGGATCAAGCAGGCGATCCCGAGCGGTTACAAGCCTCGGTTGCTCGCTTTGCTTGCGCTGGGTGGCCTGCAGGGCACCATTGGTTGGTGGATGGTGTCATCGGGCCTGTCCGCGCGCACCGATGTCAGCCATTACCGGCTTGCGGTCCATCTTTTGACAGCGCTGATTATCTTGGGCGGTCTTGTTTGGACTGCGCTGGATCTAAAGGAACTGACGAAGAATCCATCGGCAAGGCCCGCGCGCATCACGGGCTTTGCGGGCAGCATCTTGGCGATATTATTTATACAGCTGCTCTTTGGTGCATGGGTTGCTGGCTTGAATGCCGGATATGTCGCCAACACATGGCCATTGATGAACGACCGCTTCTATCCCGATGGCGTGGATACCGCCAAGGGTGCGTTTTATGCTTTGGTCAATGATCCCTATCTCACCCATTTTGTCCATCGCTGGTGGGCGTGGGTCGCGGTGATTGCGCTGATCCTGATGGCACGGCGGGTCAAGAAAGCCGGCGTTCGTGCGGCATCGGTCGCTATCCATAGCGCGTTCGGCGTCCAGATGCTGCTGGGCATTGCCACCGTGATGACGGGGGTCAACATCGTCCTTGCCGTTTCGCATCAGGCGGTCGGCGCCCTTTTGGTCGCGGCAACGGTCTGGGGCGCGCATGTCTTGGGACGGGACACAGCCTAAACGCAGACGGTATCATTATACCCGTCGTAAAACCCTTGCTTTTGCTTGACTATTGGCCGGTTCATCGCCATTGGCACCGCTTCGCGTGCAGGATCCTCTGTGATTCTGTGCAACACTAAAATTTCGAAAGGTGCGATTAGCGATGAAAACGCTATCCAGAGTTACGAAATCGATCCGTCCACAGGACGTCGAGAAATCGTGGATCCTCATTGACGCAGAAGGTTTGGTTGTTGGCCGTGTTGCCAGCCTTATCGCCAACATCCTGCGTGGTAAGACCAAGCCAAGCTACACCCCGCACGTTGATTGCGGCGACCATGTTGTTGTCATCAATGCCGACAAGGTAAAGTTCACCGGCAAGAAGTTGACCGACAAGGTTTACTATCGCCACACCGGTTACATCGGTGGGATCAAGGGCATCACGGCTGGTAAGGTACTTGATAGCAAGTTCCCTGAGCGCGTCCTTGAAAAGGCCGTTGAGCGCATGGTTCCACGCGGTCCTTTGGGTCGTGCCCAAATGCGCGCGCTGCATCTGTATAATGGTCCCGAGCATCCGCATGCCGGCCAACAGCCAACGACGCTCGACGTCGCTTCCATGAACCGCAAGAACAAGGTGGGTGCATAATGTCTGAAACTGCAAATTCGCTCGCTGATCTCGAAACCTTGGGCGCCGACGTTCAGGCACCAGTGCAGATCGCTGCTGTCGTTCGCGAACAGGAAATTGATGCGCAAGGTCGCGCTTATGCAACTGGCCGTCGTAAGGACGCGGTTGCACGCGTTTGGTTGAAGCCAGGCACCGGCAAGATTGTCGTCAATGGCCGTGATCAGGAAATTTACTTCGCACGTCCTTCGCTGCGTCTCGTCATCAACCAGCCGTTCGGTGTCACCGAGCGTACGGGTCAATATGACGTCATCGCAACCGTCAAGGGCGGTGGCCTTTCGGGTCAGGCTGGCGCGGTCAAGCATGGCATCGCACAGGCACTGTCGAAGTATGAGCCACTGCTGCGCAGCGCTGTGAAGTCGGAAGGCTTCCTGACCCGCGATAGCCGCGTTGTCGAGCGTAAGAAATACGGCAAGGCCAAGGCACGTAAGAGCTTCCAGTTCTCGAAACGTTAAGAATATTCAGAAACGCAAGGGTTTACCCTTGCGGACTGTTAGGGAAGGGCGGCTCCGTTGGGGCCGCCTTTTTTCGTTGTTCAACAGCGCTTTAACGGGCACATACCGATCATGATCAAATATATCCTTATTGCTTTGTTCCTTGCGCTCGTTGGTTCCGGCTTATGGTTCTGGAACAAAAGTGATCCCCAAAAGCTCGATTTTGCGGACCGGTGGGCGCTGGGCGCGGCCGAGTTTGATGGAACGCCTGTGACGGCGATCGCTTATGGAACCGACGCGCGGCAGAAGCTGGATATCTATGCACCTGAAGGCAATGCGTCCGCACCTCACCCCGTCCTCATCTTCTTTCACGGTGGCGCGTGGCGCGATGGCGAGCGCGAAGGCCCCGCGCAGTTGCGGCAAGATCGGAAGAGCACACGTCTGAACT
>CALDKP010000202.1 GCA_937898535.1 uncultured Sphingomonadales bacterium
CATGATGGCATCGACATAGCGCGACAGCACGCGTGCGGTATCGGCAATGCTCTCACCCCGCCCGAGCTGCATCTGGCCGGACGCCATGAAGATACTGTCCCCGCCCAGTTGCTTCATCGCCATCTCGAAAGACGTGCGCGTCCGAGTCGAGTTCTTCTCGAAAATCATGCCAAGCGTATGCCCGGCGAGCGGCGCATCGCTGTCCGCTTTCCCTTTGGGCCAGCCGGTCCGCGCTGCTTTCCTGTCCATTGCGTCCGCGAGCATCGCCGCAATCGCGTCGCCGCCCGCATCCGCCAGATTGAGGAAATGACGGGTCATGCCGCCTGCGGTATCTGGTAACTTGCCGCACCAGCCGAGAGTTTTTCCATGAAAATTTGGATTTCAGTATCGGTAATGTTCAACGGCGGCAGCACGCGGAAGGTGTTGTCACCAGCGGCAACCAACAGCAGTCCATGATTATCCCGCAAATGCGCGACGAACGCCCGCGTTTCGTGCGTCATCATCACGCCAAGCATCAAGCCCTTGCCACGCACGCCGGTAAACAGGTCGGGATAATTGCCAATGAACTGTTCAAGTGAGGTGCGCACTTTATCGCCCGTTGTGCGCACATTTTCGAGGAATTCGTCATTCGCCACGACATCCCAAACCGCTTGGCATGCCGCCATCGCAAATGGGTTGCCGCCATAGGTCGAGCCGTGCGTCCCGACGACCATGCCGCGGGCTGCCTCTTCGGTCGCCAAGCACGCACCCACAGGGAAACCGCCGCCCAAGCCCTTTGCCGTCGCCATAATGTCTGGTGTGATGCCATATTGTTCATAGGCATATAGCGTGCCCGAGCGCGCAACACCGCACTGGACTTCGTCGAGGATGAGCATGATGCCATGTTCGTCGGCCAGCGCGCGCAGGCCCTTCATAAATGCGTCAGACGCAGGGCGAACACCGCCCTCCCCTTGAATGGGTTCCACGAGGAAAGCCGCGGTCTTGGGCCCTAATGCAGCCTTGGCGCCTTCAAGATCGTCGAAGTCGACATATTTGAAACCTTCGAGCAAAGGCAGGAAGCCTTTGTGCATCTTTTCCTGATTGCTGGCAGAAATCGTCGCCATCGTGCGGCCATGAAAGGCATTTTTGAAGGTGATGATTTCAAAGCGGTCGCTGCCTTGGCTCTGGTGGTACGCGCGTGCAGTCTTGATTGCGCACTCGACAGCTTCGGCGCCGGAGTTTGTGAAAAACACGGTGTCCGCAAAAGTCGTATCGACCAGCCGCTGGGCAAATGCCTCACCCTGTGGGCTGCCATATAGGTTCGATACATGGATCAGCGTCGCTGCCTGATCCTGAATGGCTTTGGTCAAATGCGGGTGGCCGTGCCCAAGCAAGTTCACAGCGATGCCCGCTGCGAAATCAAGTGCGCGACTGCCGTCTTCGGAAATCAACCACGCTCCCTCGCCGCGCACCGGTCGGAAACCGCAACGCGGATAGACGGGCATCAAAGGCGTGATCGACATGGTATAT
Organism: uncultured Sphingomonadales bacterium; assembly: GCA_937898535.1. Classification (GTDB taxonomy): domain Bacteria; phylum Pseudomonadota; class Alphaproteobacteria; order Sphingomonadales; family Sphingomonadaceae; genus Sphingorhabdus_B. Next base: position 1,510 of record CALDKP010000202.1, read on the forward strand.
TTCCTTCCAACCAAATGCTTGGCATATTCCAAAAGCCAAAAAGCGGCCCCGCGGGACCGCTTGTTTTCGCCCTGCCGCTATAAGCTTGCAAATATGGCAAATCAACCCGTCCGACCGCTGCTGTGTCACCCCTGCTATCGGCGCATTGCGGCGCAGGGGCTATAGCCCCTTATCGCGTTTCGCGGCCGCGATCCGTCGTTTAAGGTAACCGAACAACAGCAGGTGCACCGCCACCAATAACAAAACGACGATCAGGATGATTTTGCCAGCGCTCATACACTTTTCCTTTTTGCAGCGCAGGCAGTTTTAGCGACATCGCTGGCTGCTGATGTCACGGCCTTTAGCATTTTGTACGAATGGACTTAAGTTCTAATCGCCGCCGCAGCCGCCGCCATCGCCCGCGCCGCAGTCTGCGGTGCTATCTGTCGCGGTCGTGCTGACGCCGCTATCGCTGTCTTCCCGTTTTCGAGGATTGGACGATTTGCCCGACCGAACGCCGATGAAAGCCACGGCGAGAAAAATCGCGGCCGCAACCGCCGCTATTACAAACACGGACATATCATACTCCTTCTTCTGGACCGCCAATAACCCGTTTCAAGGCATCGCTGGACAGGTTAAGCGGCGGCATTGCCCGGCAGCTTTCAACGCATTTCGCGCATCATCACTCCACCGTGACAGACTTTGCCAAATTGCGTGGCTGGTCGACATCCGTGCCTTTGGCGCACGCCACATGATAAGCGAGCAACTGGACAGGCACAGCATAAACCAATGGCGCGATAAGCGGGTGAACGCTTGGCATTTCGATAGTGGCAAGGCAGCCCTCGCCGGCTTCGGCTATGCCCTCGGCGTCGGAAATCAGCACGACCTTCCCGCCCCGCGCGCGCACTTCCTGCATATTGCTCACAGTCTTTTCGAACAGCGGGCCACTTGGCGCGAGGACGATAACGGGCACGGCTTCATCGATCAGCGCGATTGGGCCATGCTTCATTTCGCCAGACGCGTAGCCTTCGGCATGGATGTAGCTGATTTCCTTGAGCTTGAGGGCACCCTCCATCGCCAATGGATAATCAGGGCCACGGCCAAGGTAGAGCACGTCACGCGCCGGCGCGATGAGGTGCGCCATTGCCGCAATGTCTTCGTCATGCGCCAGCGCGGCATTCAAGGCAGCGGGCGCTTCGATCAGATGGCGCACAATCTCGCTTTCTTCTTCTGCGGTCAGCTTGCCTTTGACGAGCGCAAGATGCGCGGCGAGTGCGGCCAGCACGGCCAACTGGCAGGTGAAGGCCTTGGTCGACGCAACGCCGATTTCGGGGCCAGCATGCGTTGGCAGCAATAGGTCAGCCTCACGCGCCATTGACGAGGTCGGCACATTGACCACGACCGCAATGGTCTGGCCATTTTCCTTGCAGTGGCGCAGCGCGGCAAGCGTGTCTGCTGTCTCACCCGATTGGGAGATAAACAGCGCCAGACCGCCTTCCTCAAGCACCGGATCACGGTAGCGGAATTCGGACGCGACATCGATGTCAACGGGCACGCGCGCAAAGTTCTCGAACCAATATTTGGCGACCATGCCAGCGTAATAGGATGTGCCGCAGGCAACGATGGTGATGCGCTTTACGCCCGCAAGATCAAAATCCATCTGCGGCAGGGCAACAGTCTGTTCAACGGGCCGGATATAGCTGGAGAGCGTTTGGGCGACCACTGTGGGTTGCTCAAATATCTCTTTCTGCATGTAATGGCGGTAATTGCCCTTTTCGATCTGCGCCGCGGACACGCCGCTGGTGGTTACTTCGCGCGTGACAGGATTATTGTCCTTATCGAAAATCTGCGCACCATCGCGCGCGATGACAACCCAGTCGCCCTCTTCCAAATAGGCAATTTTCTGTGTCAGCGGTGCGAGCGCCAACGCATCCGAACCCAAATAGGTTTCGCCATCACCATAGCCAACAACAAGCGGGCTACCGAGGCGCGCACCAATGAGAAAATCAGGAAATTCGCGAAACGCAATCGCCAGCGCAAAGGCACCGCGCAGGCGCGGCAGAACGGCCTTCACAGCATCGGCAGGTGAATGGCCAGCCTCAACCTGTTGGGACACCAGGTGCGCAACAACCTCGGTATCGGTTTCGCTTTCAAAAGTCCGGCCGCGGGCGATGAGTTCATCGCGCAGCTGCTTGAAATTTTCGATAATACCATTGTGCACGAGCGCGACTTCGCCCGTCGCATGTGGGTGCGCATTGCTGGTGGTTGGCGCGCCGTGGGTGGCCCATCTGGTATGCGCGATGCCAATGTTACCAGCCGCATCGTCGGTTTTCAGAACATGGACAAGGTTCGCAAGCTTGCCCTCTGCTCGGCGACGAACGAGCTGGCCATCATGCACGGTGCAAACACCGGCGGAGTCATAACCCCGATACTCCATCCGCTTCAGTCCATCGACCAGCCGGTCCGAAACAGCAGATTTGCCAACAATTCCGATAATTCCGCACATTTATTCTGTTTCCCAATCTGCTTTGTAGGGGACCCTTATTCCCGGCATTTCTGCCGGAAAATCCTTTGTATTTCGTGTAACGAGTATGCGCCCTGTCACCTGCGCCGAAGCCAGGATGATCGCGTCAGGCGATTTCAGTGACTTACGCTGGTGGCGAAGCGCCGACGCACGTCGCGCAATTTCTTCGTCAATCTCGCTCATGGCGAAGAGACGCAAAAATTCTTCAGTCTCGGTCGCGGCGTCATCAGGAACACCGGACATAACCTCAATCCATGTCATCCGACTTATCCAAGCACGCGCGACGTTGCGCACCTCTGCCCATGCTGCAGGCCGGTTGTGCAACATGTCGATAACAATATTGGTGTCGAAAAAGCGCTCGCTCACGCAGCACTGCGTTTCTTTTTGGCCGGCGCAACGTCGCCGACGTCCGGCCATTCATCGCGCAACTGCCGCTCATACTCGAGGCCATCGACAGTCGAGCCGTGCCGCTCCCAAAGACCAAAATATTTCTCGAAGCCCTCCTTGCGGCTTTCCGCGCGATACGCCTCAACCGCCTCGCGCAAAACCGCCGCGCGGGATTTACCCTGCTCGGCAGCAAGTTGGTCGAGCCATTTGATGTCTTCATCAGGCAAATCGGCGAGGATGCGAGTCATGATATATTGATATCATATCATGATATCATGTCAATGCAGTCATACGCATTTTGAGCATTTGCTCTTGGCGTCAAGCATCTCTCACTTCTTCTCCGCCTTCTTCCTCCGCATCGCGTCGTGAAAACGGTCCGCCCAGCCGGGCTTTACCAGTTGCTCGGCGCGGACCATGCGGAGCTCGCCGTCGGCCACGTCTCGGGATACCGCGCTGCCTGCGGCGACGATGGCGTCGCGGCCGATTTTTACGGGGGCGATGAGGGCGCTGTTAGAGCCGATGAAAGCGCCTTCGCCAATCACCGTCTGATATTTGAAATAGCCGTCATAGTTGCAGGTGATCGTGCCCGCGCCGATATTTGCGCCCGCGCCAATTGTCGCATCGCCAAGATAGGTGAGATGGTTGGCCTTTGCGCCCTTGCCCAGATGGGCTTTCTTGGCTTCGACGAAATTGCCGATCTTGGCTTTTTCTTCCAACACCGTTCCGGGCCGCAACCGCGCAAATGGGCCAACTTCGCACCCGCTGGCGATCTGCGCGCCTTGCGCAATCAGGTCGACCTCTTCAGCCGCGCGGGCCTGCGGGGCCGCGAGCAGGAGCGCAGTGGCAAGAGCCAGCAAGAGCGACAACGCGCGCATTGGATGACCTCCCCGGCCCCACGACGCACGCCTTGAGGGCTGCGACCGTAAGCAATGCCTAATCTTCTTCCAGCAACGCTACATTGATGCGGATCAACCCTGCGCCAAAGGCTTTTCGTGGCGGGCGGCCAAGACCATGAGGCGCCGGAGCGACATTCAGCAAACAGCCCGGTCAAGCCAAAGCGGGATGCAAAGCGTTGACGGAAGCGCTTGCGGTCTCGCCCGCGACCGGCTTTATAGCCAGACAAACGGACGCTGGATCGCCGGCCCGCACGTCAAGTACGCATTTCAGGAGGACAAGGCATGGGACAGTTCGGAATCGGACAACCTGTCAGGCGCAAGGAAGACACGCGGCTTCTCACGGGCCAGGGGCAGTTCACCGACGACCTGAACTTCGAGGGGCAGGTTTACGCCGCTTTCGTGCGCTCCTCCCACGCCAATGCGAAGATTCTCGGCGTCGACGTCGCGCGCTTCGGTGACGACCGCACCGTCATCACGCTGCGTCAGGGCCGCGTCATCTTTCGGCCCGTCACGCTTCGCAACGCCGACACCATGCAGGTGGTTGGCGCTGTGTCGCGCATCATCGACAACGAGAAGCCCGAC
>CALDKP010000203.1 GCA_937898535.1 uncultured Sphingomonadales bacterium
TGACTGGAGTTCAGACGTGTGCTCTTCCGATCTTGCTGCTGCCTATCACCATCACGCAGCTTGGTGGAAACAAGGTCGCAGGCGAAAGCGCGATGGGTGATTTTGTGATCACGTTGAACCAATATCTTGCCCATGGGCAGCCGGTGTATCTGGCGCTCTATGGCCTTGGCATCATCTTCTTCTGTTTCTTCTACACCGCTGTGGTGTTCAATCCGGAAGAAACATCCGAGAATCTGAAAAAAGCGGGTGGCTTCATTCCAGGCATTCGTCCGGGTAAGAACACCGAATCCTATCTGGATTATGTTCTGACACGCATCACCGTGTTGGGCGCTGCCTATCTGACATTGGTCTGCTTGTTGCCGGACTATGTCATGGGTCAAACTGGACAGCAGCAGTTCTTCGCGATTGGCGGGACCAGCTTGCTCATTCTGGTCAACGTCACCATTGATACGATTTCACAGATTCAGAGCCATCTGCTCGCCCATCAATATGGGGATTTGTTGAAGAAGGCCAAGTTGAAGGGTGGACGCGCCCGCTAAAGGTGCGACATCGAAACGAACGGGGAAACGTTTCATGAATATCATCCTTTTGGGGCCTCCTGGCGCAGGCAAAGGCACGCAGGCTGCATTTCTCGTCGAGAAATATGGCATGGTACAATTGTCGACCGGCGATATCCTGCGCGCTGCCGTAAAGGCTGGCACTGAAGTCGGTAAAATGGCGGATGAGATCATGAAGGCTGGGAAGCTTTTCCCAGACGAATTGATGGCCGAAATTCTTGGTGAGCACATGGATGCCATCCCCGCGGAAAAGGGGCTAATCTTTGACGGCTACCCGCGCACGGCTCCGCAAGTTGCGCTTCTCGATGGCCTGTTGTCCACCCGCAAACGAACGCTGCATTATGTAATTGAACTCGTTGTTGACGAAGACGCGTTGGTCGAACGCGTCGTTGGCCGTTTCACCTGCGCCAATTGCGGTGATGGCTATCATGATGTTTTCAAAAAACCGGTCACGGACGATACATGCGACAAATGTGGATCGCATGAATTTAAGCGTCGCCCCGATGATAACGAAGAAACCGTACGTACCCGCATGGCGGAGTATCGCGCAAAGACCGAACCGATCTTGCCACTGTATGATGCCCGTGGCCTTGTAAGCCGCGTGGATGGCATGACGCCGATTGACGACGTGACGAAGGCGATTGAAGCGATCATTGGCTAAACGTTGCTGAGACAAGTTCAACGTGACGGAAATGGAAACGGTTGTTAGAAACGCGTTCCATGAAACATCTTGTCATCACGGCGGCCATATGTGCTGCAACAGCATCGCCGGCATTTGCGGACGTTAAAGCTGCATCGGAAACGGGCTTTAACGTCATCCACATCGCCACCGTTCAGGCAACGCCAGACGAGATATGGAAACGCCTGCTTGCGCCAAAGGACTATTGGAACAAATCGCATAGCTGGTCGGGTTCGACCGCCGGGTTTTATATCGATGCGCAAGCCAATGGTTGCTTCTGCGAACTGTTTCAGGAAACCGACGCCAACGGGAAGGTCAAGACGGTCGGAAGCGTCGAGCATATGCGCGTTATTTTCGCGCAACCCGGCAAAGTCCTGCGGATGCAAGGCGCTTTGGGGCCACTCCAGTCGGAGGCGGTGATTGGCACGCTGACCGTTGCCATGGAACCTGCGAAGGAACACGGCGGCACACGCGTCAGCTTCTCTTATGTTGTTGGCGGGTACATGCGCTACAAGGTCGCGGAAATCGCGCCAGCGGTTGATAAGGTGTTGGGCGAGCAATTTAAAAATATGCTGCTGCCGTTTGCACCCACCGCGGATGAACCGCCTAAGGTTGACGGCTTCAATTTGGATGTTGAGACGTTGGACATTGCGCCCGCGACTGAAGCTGCCGACCCGAATGAAGCACCGGCAGGCCCCGCAACACAAGATGACCCGGTCGCTGATCCGCCCGCAACGGAGCCAAGCTAATTGGCTGCGGGGGGAAGCAAGCCACGTTCGGGCAGCAAGGTCGAAATTGGCTGGTGCGAAATGGTCGATGTGCCGAGCCTTGGCCTGTCGCAAGTGCACGCGAAAATGGACACGGGGGCAGCGACATCATCGATACATGCAACCCGGATTAAGCCAATCGTCCGCGACGGCAAGCCGTGGGTTGAATTTTGGTTCCGGCTGAATGCGGGCGAAAAGCCAAAGCGCTATGAAGCCCCAGTCATCGACCGGCGCATGGTGCGATCGTCCAATGGTGATACGCAAGAACGCTATGTCATCTCAGCGCAATTTTGTTTTGGTAAGCTGTGTTGGAACGGACAGCTCACCTTGGCGAACCG
>CALDKP010000204.1 GCA_937898535.1 uncultured Sphingomonadales bacterium
CCGCTGGAATCCGCGATATCGGAATTTGCGCCGGGGCAGTGCGAGCTGACGTTGCGTTACAAGCCCGACGTGTTGCGGGCGTGCGATGATGCAATCATGTATAAACGGGTGGTGAAGGCCGTGGCGCAAGCACATGGTCTGGAAGCGACTTTCATGGCGAAACCCTTTGCTGAACAAGCGGGCTCCGGCATGCATATTCACGTGTCGATGAACGATGCCGACGGGAAAAACCTGTTTGCATCGGATGATCCCGAAGGCACGCCGATGCTGCGCCACGCCATTGGCGGTATGATTTCAGCGGTGGGCGATTGTTTTGCGCTCTTTGCGCCGCACGCAAACAGCTACCGCCGGTTCAAGGCGAACAGCTATGCGCCCGTCGCGCCGACATGGGGCGTTAACAACCGCACAGTTTCGTTCCGGATACCAGCCGGCCCCGCGGCAAGCCGCCATGTCGAGCACCGCGCATGCGGCGCTGATGCCAATCCATATCTGGCTGTCGCTGGCGTCCTCGCTGGCATCCATCACGGCATCGTTAACCAGATTGATCCCGGCCCCGCAGTCGTCGGCAATGGTTACGACCGTGACAGTTCGGGCGATGACAAGCCGCCAAGCAACTGGTTCGCTGCGGTTGACCGCTTCCATGGGTCAAAGCTGATGCGCGAATATCTGGGTGAACGCTTTGTGGACATGTTCACTATTGTCAAACGCGTCGAACAGGACCGCTATTTCGGTCAGGTCCCGTCAATCGATTATGACTGGTATTTGCGAAACGCTTAAGCGTTCGCGCCTGGAAAACGGGCGAGGATATTCTGCATTACCGCAGGGTTAAGCAGCGTGTCGAACGCGCACCCAACCATAGTGCCATCGTTCCAGACGATTTTTGCTTGAAGTGCGCTGAGCCCGGGCAATGTCAACCAGACGCGTGTGCCTGCGCTCATGCCCGTCAATGCCTCGCAAGCGACCCCGGACAGCGACAGGTCACGGACAATGACGGCAAAGCCGCGCGATCCCGAAGGCCGCATCGACGCGGGAATTTTAAGCTGAACGCGCGGCGCGCTGCGGTCTTCCTGCGCTGCATCTTCATATCGTTGATAAGATTTTATCTGCGGCGCTGATTCAACCATGCCTTTTGTTTCCACTGTGAGGGGTAAAGCTTATGGAATTGCGGTAAATGAACGGTTCGCCGACGCGGTAAACGCACCTTAACACATTCGCTTCCGCCCCACTTGCATTTAGCCGATGTCGCGGCCATATGCGGCGTGGGAGTCGGATGGACGTGGCACTCGCCAACCTGGTCAGATCCTGACGGAAGCAGCCACAACGAATTCGCTGCGGGTCATCCGGCTCCTACTTTTCCCCGCCTTTTGTTTTAGAAAACTTCGACAAAGGTCGGTGACCGTCCTATCGTAACGATGATGCCCGATTCCAATCGCCCAGAATTCGCAGAACGCGACCCGGATATGCCCGATGATGCTTTGGGCCTTGGCTTGGATTTGCCGCCCGTAGCGCAACCGACCGTTGCTGCCGCACCCACGGCACCAGCGCCAGCATCTGCTCCGGCGAATGCAGGTGGCGCGGCCTACCGCGTACTGGCCCGCAAATACCGTCCCCAAACCTTTGCAGAGCTTATCGGCCAAGATGCGATGGTGCAGACGCTTGGCAATGCGATCAAGCGCGATCGTTTGGCGCATGCGTTTTTGATGACTGGTGTCCGCGGTGTCGGTAAAACCTCGACGGCGCGACTGATTGCCAAGGCGCTAAACTGCATTGGTGCGGACGGGCAGGGCGGACCAACGATTGATCCATGCGGCACTTGCGAGCCGTGCGTTGCGATTGCAGAAGGCCGCCATATCGATGTCATCGAAATGGATGCAGCGAGCCACACCGGTGTTGACGATGTCCGTGAGATTATCGAGGCTGTGCGCTATTCTGCCGTTTCGGCGCGCTATAAAATTTACATCATCGACGAAGTCCACATGCTGTCGAAAAACGCGTTTAACGCGTTGCTAAAGACACTTGAAGAACCGCCGGGCCACGTCAAATTTCTGTTTGCGACAACCGAGGTGAACAAGGTTCCGATTACCGTATTGTCGCGGTGCCAACGGTTCGACCTTAAGCGTATTTCCACCGCAAAACTGGCCGACCATTTCGCGGACATCGCTGTCAAAGAACATGTTGAGGCCGAGGTTGAGGCGCTGACATTGGTTGCGCAAGCCGCCGAGGGTTCAGTTCGCGACGGTCTGTCGATACTTGACCAAGCCATTGCCCATGCCGACATGGAAGGTGATGGCAAGGTTACGGCCGCGCAAGTGCGCGATATGCTTGGCCTTTCTGACCGCGGCGCAATCCGTCGCTTGTTCGGCCTAATCTTGGCCGGCGATGCACAGGGCATGCTGGCGGAAGCCCGCAGCCAATATAATCTGGGCGTAGAGCCGCTTGCGATGTTCGCCGGGCTTTTGTCCGAAGTGCACCGGCTGACGCTCGCAAAGGTTGGCGCACCGCGCGATGGCGCTTTGGATGCCGATGCTGCCGCATTGGTGGAAGAGCATGCCTCGACCACGGTGGTGCAACCAGGCGACAGC
>CALDKP010000205.1 GCA_937898535.1 uncultured Sphingomonadales bacterium
TGTATCGGGCCTTGTCTGGACACTGTCCGGTCTGGTCACCATGAACATGAGCCTGAACGCTGGCATGGCGACGCTATTTTTTGGCGGCATCGCCATTCATCCCATATCGGTTTTGTTGGCGCGCTATGTTTTTAAGCGCGGCAAAACCCGATCACCCAACCCAATGGAGATGCTGGCGTTGCAGTCGACGGCGTTTCTTATCATCGGCCTTGTCATTGCATATCTGGTCAGCAGCACATTCAGCCAGTGGTTCTTTTCCATCGCCTTGTTGACGGTTGCCGCGCGCTATCTTGTGTTCCAGACCGTATATGGAATGCGCCTGTATCTCATACTTGGCATCATATTGATGCTGATTGCCAGCTTGGCGTTCTGGGTACCGGGCATCACGCCGGCGTTCATTGCGTTGACCGCGGGCATAATCGAGCTGCTCTGTTCTGCGCTCATCCTCGTGCCCGCAAAACGGTAAGTTAAAGCGCGTCTATCTCGGTCTGATTGAGCTGAATACAGCCATTCGCGCCGCGGCGTTCGGCGACGGCTTCTGCCAAAAAGGGAACGGAGGCATAGATGCGCTTGTTTTCGGGGTCGTCGCTTAGGCGCACGATTTCCAAGCCCTTTTCCTTATCGGTCTCACAAGACGCCATGTCGCGGCCTTCGACATAGCGGCACGAACAGGTGATGTGCGCGCCATAAGCGGCGCCCACGCGCGCTTGGCCTTTGATGCTGTTCCAGTTCCAGGCCAACCATAAAGCGGCAATCACCGCCAAGGCTGCGACGATTATTTTCAGGGTCTTGAACCGTGGTTGCTGTGCTTTTGGTCCAGATGTTGAAGTTGCGGTTGCCATAGACCCTCCATTTGGTGCATCGAACGATATTATGCCTAGAAACAATTTCCGCCGCGCGGCAACCGCTTTTTGTGCATTATCTGCACTTACCCTCGCTGGATGCGGCGCAGAGCCGCCTGCGAAGCCCGCTGGCCCCGGCTTTACCCAGATCGCCGACGATGCAGTGGTGAGCCAAGAGAAGCTTGCCGATGCCATCGCACCGTTTTTCGAAGATCCCGCTGTTGGCGAAACCCGCGCTCTGGTCGTCATGCAAAGTGGCCGCATTGTTGCAGAGCGTTATGCGCCTGGATACGGCCCTGACACGCGGTTGATTAGCTGGTCCATGGCCAAAAGCGTCACTGCTGTATTGGTTGGCCTGATGGTGGCGGATGGTCGCCTGGCGTTGGATGAGCCCGCGATTGTCACCGAATGGCAAGCGCCGCGCGATAACCGCGCAAAAATAACGCTGCGGCATTTGCTGCATATGTCGTCCGGCCTTGATCACACCGAAATGGCTGAAGGTGACCTCGAGATTTTTGATGCGGACACCCCGCGTATGTTGTTTCTGGATGGCCGGGAAAATGTTGCGCGTTACGCCGAAACACGCCCGCTTGAGGCCAATCCCGGCGAAAAATTCGAATATAGCACGGCAACCAGCCATATTCTCGCGGACATCATGACCCGGTCGCTGACCGACAGTAAGGATCCGGTGGTGCGCCGCGACGCAATGCTCGAATATGCACGCGGGCGGCTTTTTGAGCCCTTGGGGCTTACGAGCTTTGTCCCGGAATTCGACCGGAATGGCACCATGCTGGGCGGAAGCATGATCCACGGCACGGCGCGCGACTGGGCCAAGTTCGGTGAATTTCTGCGCAATAACGGGTCGGTTCAGGCCGCGCAGTTGATGCCGACAAGCTGGATGCGCTTTATGAAAACGCCAAGCCCGAATAACCGCAGCTATGGCGCGCATATCTGGCTGAACCGCACGGCAAATGACGGCCAGGATCAGGTCCTTTTTCCCGGAAAAGCGCCATCGGATGTATTCGCCGCGCTTGGGCATCTGGGCCAATTTGTAGTGGTGTCACCGCAGCATCGGTTGACGATCGTGCGGCTTGGGATGACGCCCGATGATCAACTGGATCCGGTCAACGACCAATTGGCCAAGCTCATTTCGGTTTTCCCGAAATGATAAAGTCTGATGACTAGGCTTTGGCCACCGGTGCGTCGTCGCCAAGGTCTTCGAACCATGCTTCGACAGATCCGCTCAGCTTGATAAGCAATGGGTTGCCCTTGCGATCGCGCGCTTTGCCTGCCTGAACCTTGATCCAGCCTTCGGAAATGCAATATTCCTCAACAGTTGTGCGGATTTCGCCCTTGAAACGAATACCCACGCCGCGCGACAACAAATCGCCGTCGAAATGCGGGCTCATCGGGTTAATCGACAAGTGATCAGGTGGGGTATCTGCCCCTGCAGCTTTGGTCTCTTCAGTCATGCGCGCGGCTTTGCCGCAAAGCATAGCACTTGGCAATATGGCGCGGGCAGTGCAGGGGCTTCAAAATGGCAATTTCGAACAACTATGATGTAATAATTTTGGGCGCTGGTGGCGCGGGACTGATGTGTGCGCTGACCGCAGGGCAACGCGGACGGCGCGTGCTGGTGATTGACCATGCAACGGGACCGGGCAAGAAAATCCTAATTTCGGGCGGTGGCAGGTGCAATTTCACCAACGTCAACGCGACAACGGTGCATGCGCAAGAACGCTATTTGTCGGCTAACCCGCATTTTTCGAAGTCCGCATTGGGACGGTACACGCCGCAGGATTTTATCGAACTGGTGCGCAGCTATGGCATCGCCTTTCATGAAAAAACGCTGGGTCAGTTGTTCTGTGACGGATCAGCGCGCCAGATTGTCGAAATGCTCATGGAAGAATGCGACAGATCACAAACGCTTGGCGGCCGTGTGGACTTTGCGTTCAATTCCCCCGTTGGCGAGATATCGCACGACGGCAGCGTCTACCATGTGATGTATAACGGCCTGCGCGCATCTGCCGCGTCTTTGGTCATTGCCACGGGTGGCCCAAGCATTCCGAAAATGGGCGCTACGGCATTTGCGTATGATTTGGGCCGACAATTTGGGCTGAAGATTGTGGAACCAAGGCCGGCTTTGGTCCCGCTGACGCTTGGCGGGGATGATGTCCTGTTCCGCGAACTGTCGGGCGTATCGGCCGAAGTCGTTGCCCAGCATGGCAAAACGGCATTTCGCGAAGCAGCTTTGTTCACCCACCGCGGACTGAGCGGCCCTGCCGTACTTCAGATCAGCAGCTATTGGCGGCCCGGTGACCGTGTTGGAATTGATTTCCTGCCGGATCATGATGCGCCGGCATGGCTGTTGTCCGAAAAGCGTGCCCGACCAAA
>CALDKP010000206.1 GCA_937898535.1 uncultured Sphingomonadales bacterium
AGCCAGTGCGCAAAGCATCCTTTTCAGAAAGCGCGGCAACCGTCTTTTCCGCCGCTGGCTCACCTTTGCGTTTGAATGCCACGTCCAATCGGGAGTCCGCTGGCAACCAAAGCGTTTGTTTGGATGTCACAAGTTCGGGATTGTCTATCAACATCTGCCGCACATTTGCGGCCGCGGCGGAGGTCAGTAGGCTGTCGCCCAAGCCAGCATATTGTTGCCCCACAGCCAATTCGACGAGGCCGGGAATGTCCATCGAATTCAACGCCGCATCGGCATTTGGACCAGTGACTGACGCAGCAGTCGCGCCAGAGGTGAGTGCCGGAAAATCGAACTCCACGGCGAGTTCTGTGCGCTGGAAGCCACGCAGGCCTTGGCCAAGCATGGTGAACAACAGAAACGCAAGGAACAGCGTCGATAGCGCGACCGCAATAAAGCCCATCGCTTTAAAGCGGCGCTCAGCCGCATAACGGCTGGCAATACGCTTTTGCATGATCGGCCCGTTCCAGTCGGTCGGGCTTGGGTCGATGACGGCTTTATTCATATGCTTCCCGATATTTTTTGACGACCCGCAATGCGACATAATTCAGGAAGAACGTTGTTATGAACAACGCCAGTCCAAGCGCAAACGCGGCAAGTGTATGCGGGCTGCCGAAATCCTGATCGCCCGTCAAAAGCGCGACGATCTGAACGGTAATGGTGGTGATCGTGTCAAACGGATTTGCAGTCAGGTTCGCGGTGTAGCCTGCGGCCATCACCACAATCATTGTCTCACCAATCGCGCGGCTGACGGCGAGCAATATGCCGCCGACCACGCCCGGAAGTGCGGCGGGCAACAGCACTTTTTTAATCGTTTCGCTCTTGGTCGCACCCATGGCCAGACTGCCATCGCGCATCGCGTTGGGAACTGCGGCAATGCTGTCATCCGACATCGACGATACCAATGGAATAATCATCACGCCCATGACGATACCCGCGGCAAGCGCGTTATCAGAGGCTGCGTTGCTAACGCCGAGCATGACCGCAAAGTCGCGTACGGCGGGCGCCACGGTTAAGGCCGCAAAATAGCCGTACACCACGGTGGGCACGCCCGCGAGAATTTCAAGAATGGGCTTCATCCATTTGCGGACGGTTGATGACGCATATTGCGTCAGGAAGATGGCGCTCATCAGACCAAGCGGAATGGCGACGATCATCGCGATAATCGCTCCAATGAAAATCGTGCCCCAGAATAATGGAATGGCGCCATAGCCATTATCCGCGCCAGGCGTGACAACCGATTTGGGGTTCCAGTCGGTTCCAAACAGGAATTCAAATGGCGACACCATTGAGAAGAAGCGCCAAGTTTCGAATATTAACGAAGCGAAAATACCAAGAGTGGTGATGATGGCAATCAGGGACGCTACAAGTAGCCCGAACATGATGACGCGTTCGACTTTCCCGCGTGCACGAAAATCTGGCTTCAGACGGGTAAACGCATAAGCCCCACCAGCAAAAAACAACAGCAACGTGGCTGCCACGCCGAGCCATTTATAATAAGACAAAGCGCCTTGGTATAAGGGAACGAGCTTGTCGCTCATGTCCTGAAACGCGGTCGCTTGAAAACCTTGCGCAATGGCACGTGCTTCAGACAATATGGCTGCGCGGGCAAAGGTGTCTTGCGGCAATTCAGCGGCGATTGGTGCCGACAGGACCATGTTGGTGACCAGCGATGGCGAAAGCGACTGCCAAATGGCCATGAACAACAGGGCAGGCGCAACGGCGCAAATCGCAACAAACCAGCCGTGATAATAAGGCAGGCTGTTCACCGTACCGCGCGGGCCACCCTTTGCCTTGCGGACGAAACCCGACGCGCGGGCACGCCCAACGATCCAGCCAATGAGGCCGAGACCCAGGACAAGGAAGAGCAAAGCCGTTCCGGTCATAAACTTAACGCTGCCCCCTTGGACCAAAATTGGCCGAATTCCGCTGAATACAAAACCCAAAATAGCAATGGGCCTGGATCAAATAGAGATTCGATCCAGGCCCATAGACGCGATGATTGTTGCAGTTTTATTTCAAATCTGCGCCCGACATGGGATTGAGGCTATTTGCAGCTTCGTTTGCCGCTTTATAGTCTGCTTCAGTCGATGCAATCATGCCCAATTTGGTCAGATATCCGCCAACTGCGCCACCCTTAAGAAATTCGGCAATAAATTCCTTGATGCCGGGAATTTTGTCGATGTGGGCTTTCTTGACATAGATGAACATCTTGCGCGCACCGGGGTAGCTACCATCGGAAATAGTAGCGACTGTCGGGCTGACGCCGTTCATCACGATGCCGTGCACCTTGGATGCATTTTCTTCCATGTAGCTGTAGCCGAAGATGCCAACCATGTTGGGGTTGGAATCGAGCTTCTGTACGATCAGGTTATCGTTCTCGCCCTGCTCCTTGAAAGCGCCATCGGTGCGGATTTCGGTGCAAATTGACTTATACTTGTCTTCGTCGGTGTCCTTCAACGCCTTCATTGCAGCGTCGGATTTGCAACCGGATTCCATAATCAGTTCATGGAATGAATCGCGCGTGCCGGATGTCGATGGCGGGCCGTATACCGAGATTGGCAACTTAGGCAGCGAAGGGTTCACGTCCGACCAAAGCTTTGCAGTCTGTGGCTTACCGAACGGGTTGGCTGCGAGCGCCTTGTAGACGTCAGCGGTCGACAATACGAACTTGGTGCCCTTGTTCGACTGTGCAAGCGCCAGACCGTCAATGCCGACCTGAACTTCGACAATGTCCTTAACGCCATTCTTCTGGCAATTTTCGAATTCGCTCTTCTTCATACGACGTGAAGCATTTGCGATGTCCGGTGTCTCTGCGCCTACGCCTTTGCAGAATTGTTCAATTCCGCCGCCGGTTCCGGTCGATTCCAGAACGGGTGATTTGCGTGAAGGATCCGCTTTAGCGAACGCCTCAGACGCGGCCTTTGCGAATGGAAATACGGTCGATGAACCCACAATGCGGATTTCCTGACGCGAACCGCCAGCGGCACCACCAGTGCTTGCTTGGTCATTACATGCCGCAAGCGCGAGCGCGCTGATGGCAACAAGTGAAATTTTCTTAATCATAACTGTTGTCCCCATAGTGGATTCGGCACAGATCGAACTGCGCTCTCGGGTCCATTAGACGTCGCAGATGGCTGATAAATGACTCTTGTGTTACACTATTGTGACGGTCACGCCGGTCCAACGGGCAGCAGAATCGACACATTTGTGCCTTTTCCAACAGTGCTGCGGATTTCCAGATGGCCGCGGTGCCGGTCAACAATATGTTTCACCAGGCTAAGCCCCAGACCGGTTCCGCCAACCAACCGACTGCGCCCCGAATCTACCCGATAAAAACGTTCGGTCAGCCGCGGCAAATGTTCGGGTGCAATTCCGTCCCCTTCATCCGCAACGGCGAAGTTAAGCATAGCGCCCGATCGCGATGAAATGAGGGAGACCTGCACCGGAGTGCCGTCTTTTCCATATTTCATGGCATTATTCAGGATATTATTAGCAAGCTGCCGCAACTGCCCCGCATCGCCAATCACTGCAGGTAAATCCGCGGTGATGTCGACAGAAATATCTGCGCCGCGGTCCTTCTGGCTGTTGCGAAGCTGGTCTACCGTTTCCAGCACGATCTGGGCAAAATCGACGGGCGTTTGTGGCGGGTCATATTTTTCGGCTTCAATGCGGCTAAGCGACATCAGGTCGCGAACCAGCGCCTGCATGCGATCGGTTTCTTTCGCCATAATGCCTAAGAATCGAGCGCGTGTGGCTGGGTCGTCGCCAGCAGCGGGATCATCCAATGTTTCGATAAATCCTTTGATAGCAGCCAGCGGCGTCAATAGTTCGTGGCTGGCATTGGCAACGAAATCAACGCGCATCTTTTCGGCCGCTTGCGTGCCACTGCGGTCGGCCAAATGGACAATTTTTTGTCCTGCCCCCATTGTCTGGATACGCATTTCCCACAACTGGTTTTTCTGGCCTATGCCAGTGAGTTTGATAGGGTGACCGCTGTGATAGGCATCAGGATCAGACAGCCGCTCAATTGCCCCGGCATGCCGAAATGCCATCCGGACATTCTGACCAACAATATTTCTCCCTAACAACCGCAACGCCACTACATTCGCAGCCGTGACGCGCGCGTTTTCGACCATCAAGATTGCATCGGTTGATGCATCGATGAACGCCTGCAACTGGGGGTGTGATGTGATTGAGGCAGCATCGATAGCACGCGGCCCGTCTGCGCGCGGCGTGTCGATAACGGCTTCATCATGGTCATGCCCTTCGGCCACAACGAACAATGCGATCAGCAAGGAT
Organism: uncultured Sphingomonadales bacterium; assembly: GCA_937898535.1. Taxonomy (GTDB): domain Bacteria; phylum Pseudomonadota; class Alphaproteobacteria; order Sphingomonadales; family Sphingomonadaceae; genus Sphingorhabdus_B. The sequence continues at coordinate 4,339 of CALDKP010000206.1, forward strand.
ACGAACACAACAAGGATGCGTTCAGCTGCACCAAGCATTTGCCCTGCAAAAACGGCCCCTACAAAAGCAAGGCCAAAGGCAAAAAGTACGCGGGGAGAAAACCAACTGTTCAATATATTATCCCGTCCATGTCAGCCCGATCTGCGGCAATCCCTTGTTAGCTATTACCGGCGACACTGTCCCACATATAGACGCAGTTTTTCCGCGCAAGCATCGCCGATGGAAAATCGAATGCGATATGATATGGCAACAATATGGACGAAGCTGAAAAGACTCCTGATACGGGCTTGAACAGCGCGGCAACGCGCCGCCGCGCGCTCATGCTCGGTGCGGTGACTGCGACGGCAATTGTGTCCGTCCGGCCAGCTCTGGCACAATCTGCAGCATCAGTCCTGAATTGCGAAATTCGCGTTCCCGGGCCGCATGGTGCCGGAATGAATATTGATGCCTATGGCAATCTTGTTCCGCGCGATACGCCCGGCTCGTTTCGTGCAAATGGCCAGAAATTTACCGGTGAACAGGTGAAGGCAGCGCTGCAAGGCCGCAGCCTGCCGGGCACAAGTTACGACCAGAATCAGGCGTATGTTAATTACATCCGCAGGTTGCAAAGCGGCCAAAGCGGCTTTACCTGCTATGCTTCTTTGCAAATGGCGCGCTAAACCCGAAATTAACAATGATTGCGCTATTTGCCGCAAGATGGTCGCCCTACCGACAACCTATCTGCGTAAAGAGAACGCGCAACTGATCATTGCACCACTGGATGCCATGACGGTCATCTATCATCGGCGGTCGGGTATAACGCATATTGTGGCCGATCCCGTGCCGCAAATTTTGGCATCGATGGATGCCGCGCCGGCGACCGCCTCCGATATTGTGCAACGCTTGGCAGTGCTATTCGACGTCGATGATGTTGAGGTTGAGGATATCATCGCCGCCCGTCTTGAGGAAATGGCCGAACTAGGGATCGTGGAGCGCGTCCGTGCATGAATTTCGCGTTCAGGTAGGCCCGGCGGGTTTCCGCATTGGTTCGCTATGGGAAGGTCCCATTCGGACATTGGAAGAACTGTACCGCGACTATCCGACGCCAACGATCACCGATTATTCCGTGCGTCTTGAGGCGGTCAGTTTTTTGCGACGCTTCATCCGTCCGTCGGTTGCGATCAATGGCGATTATATGTTGCCCGATGCGGCACCACTTCCGCTCGCGCACGCTTTGCTTGCGGCGGAAATGGCCATGAACGTGCAGATGGCGCTGGGTTGGCGACGGCACTTGTTGCTGCACGCCAGCGCGGTGGAGAAGGACGGCAAAGCGCTTATTATGACAGGAGAATCCGGGTCAGGTAAGTCGACATTGTCTGCGATGCTGGGCCATATGGGCTGGCGCTTCATGGGTGATGAATTCGTCCTATTGGACCTTGTGACGGGCGAGGCGATGCCATTCCCGCGTCCGATTAGCTTAAAAAATGATGCTATTGCCGCAATGCAAGCACAGGTGGCGGCGGACCGGTTCGGACCACGCATGCGCGGCACGCCAAAGGGCGACATCCGGCATCTCGTCCCGCCCTACAAAGCTGTGCAGTCAATGGGCGTGCCAGCGCGGCCCGCGTTGCTTTTGTTCCCAAGCTTCGGATTTGACGCTGCCGTTCGGCCTGTCGCGCCAAGCGAAGTGTTCGCGCGGCTGACGCAAGCGTCCACCAACTATGTTGCTTTGGGCGAAGCCGGGTTTCACGCGCTCACCGGCTTGGTAAAAGATGTTCCGGCGCGGGCTATTGACTATCGCAATGGCGACGAAGCGCTGGCGCTGGTGAACCAGCTTTGGGATGCGCTTGCGTGAACGTCGACGGCATGATCCTTGCCGGCGCATTGCGGCGCCCTGAGACGACTGCGGCCTACGATGCAGACGCTTGGAATGCGCTGGTTTCGATTGCGCGTGCTGAGCAATTGCTGGGAACGGTCGCACGCCGATTAAGCGGTATCGCGGTTCCGCCGGAGATAGCCGGTATCCTCAATGAAGCGCGCATCAAGGCAGAATATCAAAGGCGCGCAGCCTTGTGGGAAGCGGACTGCGCCCGCCGGGCGCTTGCCAACATTAAAGGCAAGGTCGTGCTGCTGAAGGGCACGGCTTATGCCGCTGCTGGGCTGAAGGCTTCGGAAGGCCGGCATATCGGTGACCTCGACATCATGGTGGCGCGCGATGCCTTGCCGGCGGCCGAAAAAGCTCTGGTTGCTGCGGGTTGGGAATGGGTGAAGCCCGACCCTTATGATGACGCCTATTATCGCGACCACATGCATGAGCTGCCTCCGCTGATCCACAAGGATCGCGACCGCATGATTGATGTACACCATAATATCCTGCCGCTGACGGCGAAGCCAAAGCCCGATGCCGCGTTTATGATGATGCAGGCAGTTCCACTCGCAAATGGACTCTCTATTTTTGCGCGTGTCGACATGGTGATACACAGTGCGGCGCATCTGTTTGCCGATGGGGAATTGGACGGGGGCTTGCGCAACCTGTGGGATATTCACTGCTTGCTGGATGAATTTGCAGACGACGATTTCTGGTCAGAACTCCATGCGCGTGCCGTGCATCACGGCTTATGGGTGGCGGCCCACCGTGCCGCCCGATTGGCGCATCGCGTATATGGAACAGAAATACCCTCCGGTTGGCGCAGACAGCATTGGCAGGACGGACATTATATCAAGCGCTTCACGGCGCGTGACGCGTGGGGCAGGGGGACGCGCCCTTTCTTGCGATTGTTGTTTTATGTGCGCGCACACTGGCTCCGCATGCCGCCATTGATGCTGGCGCGGCATCTATGGATCAAGTGGCGCAGGTAACCATCGCGTGAATTACAGCACCAGATTACGAGAAGTTTCGTAATACCCCGATCAGATCATCGAAATGGTCGATGATGGCATCTGCGCCCATCTCCTCCACTGGCCCGTGCAGGAAACCAAAGCTAACGGCCACACTCGGCACATCGGCATTGTTCGCGGCCATGATGTCGTAGATGGAATCGCCAATATAGGCTGCACGTCCGCCGCCGCATCTTTTGACCATTTCAAAGATGGGCGCGCCGGATGGTTTGGCATTTTCCTTGCCCAACGTGTCCGCGCCCAAAATGCAGCCCATGCGATGGGCAAGGTTCAGGTCGTTGAGCAACTTGACCGCCAGGCTCTCAAACTTGTTGGTCACGACCGCATAGCGAACGCCCATCGCATCCAGTTCATCCAGCAATTTCAGCGCTCCGTCAAAGGGCCGGCTGTGGACCGAGACATTGGCTTCATAATAAGCCAACATCTGGCGATAGAGCGGTTTGAAATCGCCGTCGGGAATGCCGCCCGTTGCCTCCAACCCCTGTTGCAACATCAGCTTTGCCCCGCCGCCGATATGTTGCTTGACCGTTTCGGCCGAAAGGGTCGGTCTGCCGACGCTGGACAGCACATGATTGACCGCGGCGGTGAGGTCGCCGCTGGTATCCACTAACGTGCCGTCAAGGTCGAAGCCGATGATGTCGAAAGGAATTTTTGTCATATCACTCTCAAATGGCTGCAAGTTCTGGAAACCGCAACAATTTGCTGGCATGACACTACACATGACTGAATTAGCTGCCATCGTCCTTGCTGCCGGCAAGGGCACTCGCATGAAATCCGACTTGCACAAGGTCCTGCATCCCATCGCCAGCCGGCCCATGCTGATGCACCTGATGGCGTCGGTTGATGCCTTAAGCCCTGCCAAAAAGGTTGTGGTCGTCGGCAGCGGCAAGGAACAGCTTGAATCTGCCTTGGCGGGGTCCGCAGAATTGGCCGTGCAGGAACCGCAACATGGAACAGGCCATGCCGTCCAGCAGGCGCAAGACGCATTGGCTGGCTTTGATGGCGATGTCCTCATTCTTTACGGCGATGTTCCGTTCGTGCCGACGGCGACAATGCAGGCGATGGTCGAAAGACTGAACGCCGCCGACGCGCCAGCCGTGGTCGTGTTGGCGTTCGAGCCAGAAGACCCCACAGGCTATGGCCGCGTGATTGTCGAAGACGGCCGCATCGTTAAAATGGTTGAGCAGAAGGACGCGACCGAAGCGGAAAAAGCGGTGAAGCTGTCCAATTCCGGACTCATGGCGGTGAAGTCACGCGATCTGTTCGGCTTGCTCGACCGCGTGACGGACGACAATGCGCAGAAGGAATATTATCTCACCGACATCGTCAATATCGCGAACGCCGATGGCCGTGTTTGCGTTGCAGTTACGACTGATCCCTTTGATGTTGCAGGCATCAACAGCCGCGCACAATTGGCCGATATGGAGGCCGAATGGCAAAAACGTCGCCGCGTGCAGGCGATGGATGACGGCGCGACGTTGATCGCGCCGGACACCGTCTGGTTCGCATGGGACACGCAGCTTGGTCGGGATGTCCTGATTGAACCGAATGTCTTTACCACCCCGCGCATAAGCAATCAGGCCAGGCTCGAATTGCTCCACCCGATTACCATCAGCATCGACGACACTCGGAGCTATACCCTGTTCTCCTTCATCAGCGCCAAGGACGATGCCAACGACACAAGCTTCCGTCTTTTTTCGAACGAGTTCGGCTTGTGTCCAATCGTCAAGGTCACGCAGGGCGCGCATAACGGGAGTGCCCCAGGGAACACCACGTACTTGCAAGCGCTGCTTTTCGTAGAGATGAGCGATGTCGCTGGCGGGCATGGCGAGGCTATCGAGGCGGCGCCGCGAAGTTAAAACGCTATCTCCCGGATGCTGTGCAAAAAGCCAATAGGCTCTTCGCTGGCCAAGCCCGTTGAATTCGACGCCCTGAACGATCCGCCCTCCATCGAGGAGATCGCCGTTGCGGCTCGC
>CALDKP010000207.1 GCA_937898535.1 uncultured Sphingomonadales bacterium
GCAATCATGTCCGCATCGCCCGCACCGTCCCATGCCGCGGCAACCATGGCGCGGTCAAAGCGGCGTTGCGCCGCAAATATCCCCGGCGTGTCGACCAATATGATCTGTGTTTCGCCGGCAAGTGCGACGCCAAGCATCCGCGTGCGGGTCGTTTGCGCCTTTGGGCTGACAATCGCGACCTTTTGACCGACCAAAGCATTGACCAGCGTTGATTTGCCCGCATTCGGTGCGCCAATAATGGCGACGTGACCGCATTTTTTGGTCATGCGTGGACGTCCAAAAATGCGAGCGCAGCGGCAGTTTCAGCAGCCTGTTTGCTGTGCGCGGTGGCCGCAACTGGGTCAAAACCTTTTACGGTGACGGTAATTTCAAATGTCATAGCGTGGGGAGGGCCTTCTTTTTTCGTTATTACATATTCCGGAACCTTGCGGCCATGTGCGGCACACCATTCCTGAAGCGCGGATTTGGGGTGCTTTGGCGCACCATTGGCAGTTTCAATCAACGGACCCCAGAGGCGCTCGATTAGCGCGCGCGTGGCGTCGATGCCGTGGTCCAAATAGAGAGCACCGATCAGTGCCTCCATGACGTCGCCAAGCACATTGTCACTTTGCTGCGCGCCGTCGTCGCGCGCTTGTTTGCCAAGCCGCACATGATCTGGAACCCCATGCTGTCGGGCTATATCTGCACATGTCAGTCCCGATACCAAAGCGTTCAATCGGTGCGACAAGCGACCTTCTGCCTCCTCGGCATATCGGTGGTACAGCATATCCGCGATGACCAGACCCAATATCCGGTCACCCAGAAACTCAAGCCGTTGATAGTCCGCTTGTCCGGTGCTGCCATGCGTCAGCGCGCGATGATACAACGCAAGATCCGACGGCGGCTTGGGCATTAATGCCTTCAGCCAGTTATCTTTATCGCTACTGGTCAAAACCCTTGTCCAATGCGGTCAGGGCGTGCCGCGGTAAACCATGTCCATGGCAGCAGCCAGTTTGACGAGCCATCGGTAGAAAACACCGACACCAGCGCGCGTCCAACGAGATTTTCTTGTGGCACGATGCCGATGGCCCCGGGCTTATCGATCGGTGTCCAGCGGCTGTCGGCGCTGCGGTCGCGGTTATCGCCCATCAGGAACACGTCCTTTTCGCCGACAACAAATGCTTCGGTGTTGTCGCCTTCCAATCCGTTGGCGAGGTCGAGGATTTCGTAGCTCTTGCCCTCGGGCAAAGTCTCGCGAAAGCGGGGATATCGGCATTGCGTGCCACCATCCGGGCTCGCCTCTTCCATGTCGGGGCGCCAGCACGGGAAGGGGTTACGGTCCATTTCAGCGGTGTCGCGCATGTTTTGCGTTACCGGAATAACAAGATCGGCAATGCGTTCTTTTTTGACCGCCACGCCGTTAATCTCCAAAATGCCGTCGCGCATTTGGATGACGTCACCGGGAAGACCGATAACGCGCTTAATATAGTCTGTGCCGTTCGACATGGGCGCTTTGAAAACCACAACATCGCCGCGCTTTGGCTCGCTGGCGAATATACGCCCCGGTATCAGGGGCAGGGATAAAGGCAGGCTGTATTTGGAATAGCCGTACGGCCATTTTGCAACCAACAGATAATCACCGATGAGCAAGCGGGGCTGCATCGATTCCGAAGGAATATTGAACGGCGAGACGATGAAACTGCGCAGAATGAACACGAATACCGCCAACTTCAAAAGGAAGCCGCCAAATTCGCGCCATTCTGAAGGGGGCGCTGCTGGTTGCGGATGTGCGGTCACGTTCGCATCGTCCGTCTTGTCGGTGGGTGAGGTCACATAATCTCGCAAATTAATGTCGTCGGATGACGGATTGGCTGGCCTTTTATCGCGTAGACGCGCTATTTGCCAGCGTCGAGATTCACAGGCGACGTTCGCGCCACTGATAAAGGGAACATGATGACGGATCACAGTTGGGCTGAGCTTGAAAAGCAGCAAGAAAAAACGCTGGTTGAGCTGTTTGCGTCAGACTCCGATCGCGTTGGTAAGATGACGATAGAGCAGTCTGGACTGCGTTTTGACATGTCGAAAACGCATGTTGATGAAGCCATGCTGTCGCATTTCGCCAAACTTGCCGAAGACATGCATTTGGGCGACGCCAAATCGGCATTATTTTCTGGCGCACCCATCAACGTAACCGAAGGCCGTGCAGCTGAACATGCGGCGGAGCGTGGTAATGGTGATGTGCAAGCCGTCGCCCATTCACGCGCGCTTCAAGAACGCATGCGTGGCCTTGTCGAAGCGATCGACGCCGGATTTATGGGCGACATCAAACACATCTTGCACATCGGTATTGGCGGCTCCGCGCTTGGGCCAAAATTGCTGGTCGATGCACTCGGCCGCGATGGCGCGCGGTACGATGTAAAGGTTGTGTCGAATATCGACGGCGCTGCACTGACCGAGGCCGTGAAAGGCATGGACCCGCATAAGACAATTGTTGCGGTCGCGTCCAAGACCTTCACCACGACGGAAACCTTGCTGAACGCAACCAGCGCGATGGAATGGATGCACGACGGCGGCGTGGCCGACCCTTATGCCCAGATCGTGGCGCTTACGGCCTATCCGGACAAAGCGCTTGAATGGGGCGTTGATGAAAGCCGCATATTGCCGTTCAATGAATCGGTTGGCGGGCGCTATTCGCTTTGGTGCTCGATTGGCTTTCCGGTTGCGCTCGGGCTTGGCTGGGCCGTGTATGAAGAACTGCTTGAAGGTGCCGCGGCGATGGACCGGCATTTCCGCAACGCGCCAATGTTGGAAAATGCGCCAACGATGGCTGCGTTTTGTGATCTATATTACGCCCAGATCAAGGGCTGCGAGACCCGCGCGGTTTTTGCCTATGATGAACGGCTGCGATTGCTGCCCGATTATCTTCAGCAATTGGAAATGGAATCGAACGGAAAATCGGTGACAGCGGACGGCGCGCCGCTCGGCCGCAACAGCGCACCAGTCACATGGGGCGGGGTTGGTACCGACGCACAGCATGCGGTCTTCCAATTGTTGCATCAGGGAACCCATCTTATTCCCGTCGAATTTATCGCCAGCAAAACACCCGGGCATGATTTTGATACAGCCCATCACGAGGCCTTGCT
>CALDKP010000208.1 GCA_937898535.1 uncultured Sphingomonadales bacterium
CGCTACCGTGCGCGAAATCGACGCCGACAAAAGCGGCACCGTCGAATTGATCGAACTCGCGGAAATGGAAGGCGATACGGCCCTGGGCGACGAAGGTGCCGCTTCGCTCAAGGCACTGGCGGACCGTGCCGACAGGGACAAGGTTTCGGCCCTTTTGTCGGGCGAAGCCGACGGCAACGACACATTTATCGAAATCCACGCAGGCGCAGGTGGCACCGAAAGCCAGGATTGGGCCGAAATGTTGCAGCGCATGTATTATCGCTGGGCTGAACAGCGCGGCTATAAAGTCGAAATGGTGGATTATCAGGCCGGTGATCAGGCGGGCATCAAGTCGGCGACGTTGCTGGTCAAAGGCGAAAATGCTTATGGCTATGCCAAGACCGAAAGCGGCGTCCATCGCCTCGTCCGTATTTCGCCTTATGACAGCGCAGCCAAGCGCCACACTAGCTTTTCCAGCGTTTGGGTCTATCCTGTCATTGATGACAATATCGACATTGAAATCAACGAAGGCGATTTGAAGATCGATACCTATCGCGCGTCAGGCGCAGGTGGGCAGCACGTTAACACGACCGACTCCGCCGTGCGTATCACCCACAAACCGTCCGGCATCGTTGTAGCAAGCCAGAACGACCGCAGCCAGCACAAGAACCGCGCAACCGCGATGGGCATGTTGAAAGCGCGCTTGTACGAAGCCGAGCTTCGCAAGCGTGAAGAAGTCGCATCGGGCGAATATGCGGCGAAAACCGAAATCGGCTGGGGCCACCAAATCCGTTCCTATGTGCTTCAGCCTTATCAGATGGTGAAAGACCTACGCACCGGCGTGACCTCCCCGACACCCAGCGATGTGCTGGACGGTGACCTAGACAATTTCATCGCCGCCGCATTGGCCCAGCGCGTGACAGGCGAAGCTGTTTCCGTCGACGATGTTGATTGATTTGATTGACGCTTAATCGCCCGGAGACGCTGAAGACCCTGCCAATAGGCCGCCGTCCAGATGCACTTCGCTTCCGGTCATATAGCTTGCGTCATCCGATGCCAGCATCAGGGCAATTGCAGCGACTTCTTCAACTGTGCCGAACCGCTTGAGCGGTGTGTCTGCGACCATTGCGGCCATGCGGGCCTCACGATCTGGTCCATCGCCAATTAACGCGTCCCACATCGGCGTCATGATCGCGGCGGGATGGATGGAATTGCAGCGAATGTTCAACCCTTGCCCTGCGCAATATAACGCCACGGATTTGGTGTGGTTGCGGATAGCCGCCTTGGACGAAGCATAGGCCGCAGCACCCGGAATACCAACCAAGCCAGAGCGCGAGGACATGTTGATGATGGAGCCCGCTTTCTTGGTGCGCATCGCTTTGATTGCATAACGGCAGCCCAGAAACGTTCCGTCCAGATTGATCGCGTGGACGCGGTGCCATTCGGCCAGCGTTGCGTTTTCGGGGTCATGCGGGCCTGGGCTATCTTCGAACCCAGTTATGCCCGCATTATTCACGACGATGTCGATGCTTGGCTGCTGGTTGGCCAAATTGTTCCAATCCTCTTCGGACGAGACATCAAGCGCGAAAAAGGCGCCGCCGATTTCTGATGCGACGCGCCTACCGTTTTCGGCATCAATATCGCCGATGATGACCATCGCACCTTCTTTTGCGAAGCAGCGGGCAATCGCCTCGCCAATCCCGCGGGCACCGCCAGTCACGAGCGCGGATTTATTCTGTAATTTCGGCATGTGCGTTTCCTGTATTCAAATGATAATTGACCACCGCATCGCTGTGCGGCGGCTATCTGAGCTGTGTGAAGAGCGTTTGCACTCTTTAGCCTTGAATCACTGGACCTACTCCACTTAAGCAGGCCACAAGGATTAACAGCGTTACGGGAGAGAGCAAGTGAGTGAGCATCAGGACTGGTTTCCAATTCCCGAGACGGCTGCCCGTAACACGCAATGCAGCGCTGCGGACTATGACCGTATGTATGCGCAAAGCATCAGCGCGCCCGATGCATTTTGGGCGGAGCAAGCCAAGCGGATCGATTAGATCGGAAGAGCACACGT
>CALDKP010000209.1 GCA_937898535.1 uncultured Sphingomonadales bacterium
GTTGCACCGGAATTTTGCGCCCGAGGTGCCGCAAACGGGGATGATATTGTTCTGCGGCATTGCGATGGCCATTTCTGCCCTGCCGATCATGGGTCGAATCCTCATGGAAATGAATTTGCAGACGCGTCCCTTTGCTGTGCTCGCGATCACTGCCGCGGCGCTCGATGATGTGGTCGGCTGGATCTTGCTGGCTTCAGCGGGTGCATTAGCTACGGCGTGGGCGAAAAATCAGTCCTTCGCGATCACCCCGTTACTGTGGCAATTGGGCGGCATCGCAGTGTATGTATTGCTGATGTTCCGCGTGGCTGGACCGCTGTTGCGCAAGGTCTATCGCCATCTTTCCTCGGAGAAAGATCCGCTCCCAGCATCGTTTTTGGCATTGCTGTTCATTGCCTTATTTCTCTCGTGCCTGTGCACCTACCATCTCGGGATCTTCACGATTTTCGGCGCATTTTTGTTAGGAGTGAGCTTGCATCAAGAGCGTCGTCTGGCAGAGGCTTGGACGCAAAAATTCGGTGCGCTGGTGGTGGTGGCATTTGTGCCCATTTTCTTCACCAACAATGGACTTAATGTGAATTTGCAAAATCTCACGCCTTGGCAATGGTGGGGACTGGCCGTGGTTTTGGTTGCTTCCGTCACCGCGAAACTTGGATGCTGTTATGTCGGCGCTCGTCTTGGTGGCGAATCACACGCTGATGCGTTTAAAATCGGAACGCTCCTCAACACACGAGCGCTGATGGGATTGATCGCAGTGAATGTCGGGAAAAGTCTCGGACTGCTCAACGATACCTTATTTACCATGTTTGTGCTGATGTGCCTGATCACTACGGCCATGTGCGGACCTCTGTTGAATTGGATGTTGCGCAAAGAACAACGAGGCTGAAAGAAGCTGTGCGGATTGTCGTATCAGGTAACTGATGACCTTATTGTCGCGCCGCCGATTTTCCGCATTGCTGTTGCCCGCGATGTTGTGTTTTCGCGCCAGTGAAGCCGCAACGGTCGAACCACACCGCGCGCTGCGATTCCGGATTGGCAGCCACCCTGTCCGACCTGAATGCCGACCAGTGGATCAAGGCCAATCCGTGGTACGATCCGAATGGCCGTGACGAGGACAGCCGGATCACCAAGGCGATCGACGACGGTCTGATCCGCGAAGGATATAACCCGGCCGACCAGAACTATTGGGTCGAACTGACGAAGCGGGTGGCCGCGCGTATCGGTGAGGACACCGAGACGGCTCCGCGCCGCCGGCAACAGCCGACGGGCAATAGCCGCGAGCATGTGCCTTCCAGCACGCGCAAACAAGTCTACGTGACAGCCGAACGTAAAGCCGCTATGATCGAAGCAGGGGTTTGGGACGATCCATCAAAACGTGCCAAATTCCTGAAGGCGTATCAGGATTACGATCGCAATTCGGCTAGCCGATAACCAAGGGGGTAAGCCATGACCGATAATGAAGACGAACGCCTCAGCAAGCGTGAACCATTGAGTGTTGCTCGACGCAACCGCGAAGCCGACGACCGGTCCCGCACGGAGAACCGTGGCATGGAGGACCGGGACGTAACGGAGAACCGCGAGATCAGCGATGACGAGCGACTGGAGATGTTCCGATTGCAGTTGTTCAACGACGTATTGCCGGATATCCCGCCAATTCCGGGCTATCATATATGCTGGTTGACGACGACCAATCCCCGAGATTCCATCCAGAAGCGGATGCGTCTGGGCTATGAACCGGTGAAGCCGGAAGATGTGCCTGGAGCCGGTCTGGAATATGCTGCGCTCAAGACCGGAGAATATTCCGGCCTCATCGGTGTGAACGAACTGGTGGCTTTCAAGCTGCCCGAGCGTCTCTACCAGATGTACATGGCGGAAGCCCACTACCATGATCCCCGCCGTCAGGAGGAAGGCATCGTGGCCCAGTTGGACGGCTACCATAACCAAGCGGAGCAGGACGGCGGAGCGATCCTCGAAGACGAAGGCTTCAAGGCAATGCGGGAAGCCGCCCCGCGCCTAACCACCTTCCAGTAAGGCCATAAGCACGGGGCATCGTTCAACCCTCTATCCAAGAGGCTTTTGAATCATGTCCAGCACTTCGGCTCCTTTCGGGCTTCAGCCCGCGTATAGCCCGAGCGGTACTATTCGTCCGACGAATTACCAGATCACCTCGGGCTATGCGACCACCATCTACGCCAACCAGCCCGTCAAGATCGTGCCCTCGTCTACGGGCGAAGGCACGATCGCGGCGGCTGCCGTCAACGATCGTTTCATCGGCACCTTCATGGGCGTCCAGTGGATCGACAGCAATGGCCGTCCTCAGTTCTCGAACAAGTGGACCGCCAGCACCACCGGCACCGACATCCAGTGCTACGTGACGCTCGATCCGACGATCATCTACAACATCCAGACCAACGCCACCCTCGATGTGACCAGCATCGGCAAGCAGTACGACTTCACGGCTGCTTCCGGTAACGCGACCACGGGCCTTGGCACGCAGATGCTCGATACGGGCTCGGCGGCGACCAATGCGGCGCTTCAGGTCATCGGCCTCACGCCCGGTCCGGACAACGCATGGGGTGACACCTATGTCGTCGTGCAGGTCCGCATCAGCGAGCACCAGATGGTCGCTGACGTGAACGCCTTCTGATCTCGGCTCTAGATAGAAAGGACTAGGAACCATGGCTGTTCCAATGAATTCGACCCAGTTTCGGTCGATCGTCGAGCCGATCCTCAACGAGGAGTTCAACGGCATCTATGACCAGCGCGCTGACGAACAGGCGATGGTCTTCAAGGAGTTCACCGGAACCTCGCGTTCGTACCACGAGGAGCCGGTGCTCTATGGCTTCGGCAAGGCGCCGCAGCTTCCCGACGGCATGCCCGTCACCTACCAGTCGGGCGGTGTGCTGTTCATCCAGCGCTACCTCTATCTGGTCTATGGCCTCGCCTTCGCGCTGACCA
>CALDKP010000210.1 GCA_937898535.1 uncultured Sphingomonadales bacterium
TGTAGCTCAGTTGGTTAGAGCGCCGGCCTGTCACGCCGGAGGTCGCGGGTTCGAGCCCCGTCACTCGCGCCACTTCCCTGAATATCAGGTTGTAGGTGGTGCGCGGAACGAACCTGTTTCCATCCAAATCATCAGTGGGCGCATTGGCGCAATCCAGATCACGCCAGCGATCAAATAAACGATGCTCTGCAACAATATATGCAGTTGGCCGATATATTCAGACGCGCTGACAATCAGCACCGCCCAAACCAGAATAATCAGCAATATTGCCAGCATGCCCGCGGGCTTGCGCCATGTCGGTTGCTTTAGTGGTCCATTCATAATGTTATCCAAGATTTTTCCGTAAGGACGGCATCGAGCGGAACGTCCCAGATGTCCGATGCGAGTACAGATGTGAATTGAACCGACCAGGCAAGGCCGATGGCGATGGAATGATCCAGCACACTCAGTGCGCGATCATAATGTCCCGCACCCTGGCCAAGCCGGATGAGCTTGTCATCAAAGGCTAGCATGGGAACAAGAACGATATCGGGTTTACACTCTGGGGCCGTCTCAGCAGGCTGTAGAAGCCCAAATGCCCCCGGGATAAGGTCGTCATCAGGCGACCAGCGTAAAAACCGCATTGGGGCGCTTTTGCTGGTCACGTGGGGGAGGGCAAGGTCGCAGCCCAAGGCATGCGCTTGTGCAAGGATCGCCGCGGGGTCGACTTCAGAGCCTTTTGCGACATAGCCCGCTACGATTTTACCGGGCGTTAAAAATTTGGCTAAGGGGCTGGGGATTTTAGAAAAGGCCAGCGATCGGTCCTGTGCCGTCAAACCATTGACGTAAGAATCGCGAATTTGCCGAAACGCGGCGCGCTGTGTTGGTTTGTCTAATTCTGAAGTCACAGCATTTCCCGAAATCGGTTGGCGGAACCACCATGGGTCGTTTTCCGGAATATCCTCTGACGCCAGCACGTCAGGTGGGCACCGTGTGATCTGGACCTTAAGGTTGCCCAAATGGCCCAGGCAGGGACAGCTCCCTTAGATAAATAATCGCCTCAGGGATGTTCTCATCAGCTCGTACCGGGCAGTTCCGCCATGACCAATATAGGCGTCTTAAGTTAATTCTCAAGCTTTTCTGCCAGATTTTCTAGTCTGGAGGCCAAGCCTTCTAAAGCTTCGGCTATTTGTGATGATTTCTCGGCTGCCGGAGCACTATCCGCAGCAACCGGCGCTCCACTGGACACGTCATGAAGCCGGTCGGCCAGCAGCAACGCGGAAAACAACAGGCTGCGCGTTTCATTCAGCCCGGCCGAACCGCCGCCAGCCTCGCGGGCCTTTTCATCCACCATCGCGCCCAAGGCGAGTAGCCGCGTTTCTTCGCCGTCATTGCACGCCACGGAGTATTGGCGGCCAGCGATGGAAAGTTTAACCTCAGCCATCAATTTGCTCCTGACAATATTTGGTCGATGCCGCGAATGGCATCCAACGTCTCTTTCTTGAGACGCTCATGACGATCTGCCAGACCTGTATTATGCGGGATGGCGGGCGAAGTAGCCAGTTTTTCGACGCGCGAAAGCGCACGTTCTATGCGACCGATCGCAACAATTAATCGTTCATCTGCCATGGCTTACATCCTCTTTGTAAGATGTTGTAACAGACTAAAGATGTCATGCAAATGCAACAAAGCACATTGGGTATAAGATTCCCCGCAGGAAATGCGCGCCCGTCCCTTGACGCTTTGCACTTGCGTCCGCAAAGGGTTCGAACCAAACGACTCGGCGGTATCGCATATGTTGTGTGCGCCCGCCTCCCGCTCCCAATGGGGAGTATTTTGTGGGGATAGAACATGACCGTTACTGATCAGCAAATGGCCAATGCAATTCGGGCGCTGGCTATGGATGCTGTGCAGGCCGCAAACAGCGGCCATCCGGGCATGCCGATGGGCATGGCCGATGTCGCAACGGTGCTCTATTCGAAGTTTCTGAAATTTGATCCGAAGGCCCCGCATTGGGCCGATCGTGACCGGTTTGTGCTGTCCGCAGGGCACGGGTCCATGTTCGCTTATGCGACCTTGTATCTCACGGGCTATGCAAGCCCTACCATCGAAGACATCAAAAACTTCCGTCAATTGGGCAGCCCATGTGCTGGCCATCCTGAGAATTTTTTGATCGATGGCGTTGAGTGCACCACAGGTCCGCTGGGGCAGGGCCTTGCCATGGCAGTGGGCATGGCTGTTGCCGAACGACACCTGAATGCGCGCTTTGGCGACGATCTGGTCGACCACCGGACATGGGTTGTGGCTGGCGACGGTTGCCTGATGGAAGGCATCAATCATGAAGCAATCGGGCTTGCCGGACATTTAGGTCTTGGCCGTTTGATCGTATTCTGGGACGATAACCGCATCACGATTGATGGCGCAACGGACCTGTCGACGAGTGAAGACATCGCCGCACGCTATCGTGCAAGCGGATGGCATGTTGAGGCATGCGATGGCCATGATTTCAATGACATAGAGCGCGCAATTAATGCTTCGCTCGCTGATAATCGTCCATCGTTGATTGCTTGCCGGACACTTATTGGCAAGGGTTCGCCAAATAAGGAAGGCACAAAAGCGCCCCATGGTAGCCCATTGGGTGCAGAGGAAATCGTCGCGACGCGGGCTGCTATCAACTGGCCCTATCCGGCGTTTGAAATTCCTGCGGATATCTTGGCCGCGTGGCGCGCAACCGGTCAGGCTGGGGCTGAGGCTCATGCCAGCTGGGCAAAGCGGCTTGCGGCTTCATCCCATGCGGAAATCTTCACAAAGACCATGTCGGGCGAGACGAATTCTGAATGGTTACAGCCGCATCTTGAAAGCCTGATCGCAGCACCGCAAAATATTGCGACGCGTAAGGCATCGGAAATTGCACTGACGGCAGCCACGGCCGCATTGCCCGAATTGCTGGGCGGATCAGCGGATTTGACCGGTTCAAACTTTACCCGAACTGTGTCGACCAATACTTTGGATAAAAACGATTATTCTGGTCGTTATGTCAATTACGGCATTCGGGAGTTCGGTATGGCCGCTGCCATGAACGGCATGGCGCTGCATGGCGGCATCATTCCTTATGGCGGCACGTTCCTGATCTTCTCTGATTATTGCCGCGCCGCCATCCGTCTGTCTGCGCTTCAGGAAACCCGCGTTGTCTATGTCATGACGCATGATTCCATCGGTGTTGGCGAAGATGGTCCGACCCACCAGCCGATTGAACAAATTATGTCGATGCGGCTCATTCCCAACCTCGACGTGTATCGCCCATGCGATACCATAGAAACCGCAGAATGCTGGGCGCTCGCTATTGAAAGCGCGCATACACCGTCGGTTTTGGCGCTATCGCGTCAAAACTTACCGCAGTTACGCACGGACATTAGCGAAAATATGTCTGCCAAGGGCGGCTACCGCCTCCGCACAGCAAAGGCGGAATGCAAAGTCGTGCTGATCGGCACTGGTTCTGAAGTCGCCATCGCCATTTCGGTTGCAGAGCAGCTTGAGGAAAAGGGTATTGGCGCCGATGTCGTGTCGATGCCCAGCTGGGAGCGTTTCGATGCACAGTCGCCTGCCTATAAGGCCGGCGTTCTGCCGTCGGATACGTTGCGCGTATCGGTGGAAGCGGGCACGACTATGGGCTGGGAACGCTATGTCGGCGACGGTCTTCGGATCGGTATCGATAGCTTTGGTGCATCGGCTCCGATTGATGCACTTTATGACCATTTCGGCCTGACCGCCGATAAGATTACCGCGCAAATTCTCGCTAAACTTGGCTGATTGGAGCACGCATGACTATTAAAGTAGCTATTAACGGATTTGGCCGCATCGGTAG
>CALDKP010000211.1 GCA_937898535.1 uncultured Sphingomonadales bacterium
CGACAAAGCCGGGGACGACATTGACGCCTGCTTTGAGCGCAAGCTTCTTGGACTCGATCTTGTCGCCCATCGCGGCGATCGCGTTCACCGGCGGGCCAATGAAGGCGATATTTTCCTTGGCCAGCGCCTCGGCAAAGCTGGTGCGTTCCGAGAGGAAGCCATAACCCGGATGCACCGCTTCGGCCCCGGTCGCCTTGGCCGCGGCGATGATCTTCTCGGCGATCAGGTAGGACTGCGCGGCGGGCGACGGGCCGATATGCACCGCCTCGTCCGCCATCTGCACAAATGGTGCACGCGCATCCGCATCGGAATAGACTGCGACAGTCGCGATTCCCATCCGACGCGCGGTCTTGATGATACGACAAGCGATCTCGCCACGGTTGGCGATCAGGATTTTCTTGAACATTAAGGAAGCGTTCCTTCAACAATCATAATTCGGGATATAGCTGTCTTATGCCGGATATCAGCAACAGGACGATATTCTTCGGAGCTCAAAAATGCCTGAGCAGCGGCAAAATGCGGAAATTCAATGACGACCATGCGGCCGCTGGGATCGCTGCCCTCAACGCTCTCGATTTGTCCCCCACGAACGATGTAACGTCCACCATATTGGGCAACGATAGGGACAACAGCGGATTTGTAATCTTCGTACGCAGCGGCATCGCACACATCAACCTCGGCAATGATATAGGCCTTTGGAAGCTGCGCGGCGTTGCCGCTCGCTGAACGCGGCAGAGGCGGTGTGGAACCTACCATGTTTGTTTCCAACACGTTCTCATGCGTCTTATTCTGCTGCCTCAAGCGCTTTACATGCCCGCAGCGGCTCCTCGGCCTCCATTGGCACAAGCCCCAGCTTCGCCAGCATTGCAGCGTCCTTGTCGTCGCCCGCATTGGCGGCGGTCAGCAATTTGTCGCCGGTGAAGATGCTGTTCGCACCCGCCATGAAGCACAAAGCCTGTGTCGCTTCGGACATGGACTCACGTCCCGCGCTTAACCGCACCATGCTCATAGGCATGGTGATGCGGGCAACAGCAATCGTGCGGACGAATTCGATGTCGTCGATCTTCGCCAGCGGCGTGTCGGCCAGCATATCGCCCAGCACGGTGCCCTTTACCGGTACCAAAGCGTTAACTGGCACACTTTCGGGGTGGGCCGGCAGGGTCGCGAGC
Source organism: uncultured Sphingomonadales bacterium (assembly GCA_937898535.1). Lineage (GTDB taxonomy): Bacteria > Pseudomonadota > Alphaproteobacteria > Sphingomonadales > Sphingomonadaceae > Sphingorhabdus_B. The sequence continues at coordinate 1,170 of CALDKP010000211.1, forward strand.
GTGTGGATGAAACCGACGCGGTCGGCGCGGGTCTCGCCAAGGCCAACGATGCCGCCACTGCACACATTGATGCCCGCACGCCGCACCTCGGCCAGCGTGTCGAGCCGGTCGTCCATCGTCCGCGTGGTGATGATCTCGTTGTACCGCTCGGGGCTGGTGTCGATATTATGGTTATAATAATCGAGCCCCGCCTCGGCCAGCATATCGGCCTGTTTCGGCGTCAGCATGCCAAGCGTCATGCAGGTTTCCATACCCATCGCGCGCACGCCCTGAACAATCTGCAGTATTGCGGGCATGTCCCGATCTTTGGGATTACGCCATGCAGCACCCATGCAGAAACGCCGCGAACCGGAGTCCGCTGCCTCGGCTGCCTTTTGCAGCACGGCCTGCACGTCCATCAACTTGGTTGCCTCGACGCCGCTATCGGCCTTTACGGATTGTGAGCAATAGCCGCAGTCTTCCGGGCAACCGCCGGTCTTGATCGATAGCAATGTGCAAAGCTGTATCTGCCCCGCCGCATGATGTGCGCGGTGGACGGTTTGCGCCTGATAGACGAGCTCGTCGAACGGCAGGTCGAACAGTGTCGCGATTTCTGCGCGGGTCCAGTCGGTGCGGACTTCGGTCAATTCAACATTCCCTCATATTCATTGTCACCCTGAACTTGTTTCAGGGTCTTACTTCTGCCCCGCTGCCGCAAAAAGTAAGATGCTGAAACAAGTTCAGCATGACGATTATTGTTAATCTTAAACCGCATCATGCAACGGAGGCATATTGTGCCCCAATAAAGTCAAAACATCGGCTGCGCACTCAACAACATTGCTGCCTGGGCCATAAATACCCTGAACGCCCGCTTCACGCAGATAATCATAATCCTGCGGCGGAATGACGCCGCCAGCAATGACCTTGATGTCGCCGCGCCCTGCTTCGCGCAGACCCTTTATCAGCTCTGGGATCAGCGTCTTGTGACCTGCAGCGAGGCTTGAGGCACCCACAGCATCGACATCATGTTGAAGCGCCAGAACGACGGTTTCTTCGGGTGTCTGGAACAACGGCCCACTGATGACGTCAAAGCCCATGTCGGAAAATGCAGAGGCAATGACGTTCGCGCCGCGGTCGTGGCCGTCCTGCCCCATTTTGGCGACGAGCAATTTCGGTTTGCGGCCCAAGCGGCGGGCAACCGAAGCAACGCCGTCGAGCACTTGCGCCCAACGTTTGTCGAATTCATGCGCGCTGCCATAAATACCCTGCACAGGCACGGGCGTGGTCGCATAGCGCCCAAACACAGCCTCCATTGCGTCGGATATCTCACCCAGTGTGGCGCGTGCGCGGGCGGCGTCTACTGCAAGCGCGAGTAGGTTCGCGCCGCTCTTCGCCCCTTCGGTCAGTGCATTCAACGCGGCCTGACAGGCCGCTTCATCACGCGATGCGCGCGTGGCGGCGAGGCGTGCAATCTGGCCCTGACGGACAAAGTCGTTATCGACCTCCAGCGTATCGAGCTGGTCTTCGGTTTCCAGACGATATTTGTTGACGCCAACGATGACGTCCTCGCCCTTGTCCACCCGTGCCTGACGCGCAGCGGCGGCTTCTTCGATCAAGCGCTTGGGCATGCCCGATGCGACAGCCTTGGTCATGCCGCCGAGTTCGTCGACCTCGCCGATGATCTTCCACGCCTGATTAACCAACTCTGCGGTCAAGGCCTCGACATAATAGCTGCCACCCAACGGATCGACCACCTTTGTGATGCCCGTTTCTTCCGTCAGGATGATTTGCGTGTTCCGCGCGATGCGGGCAGAGAATTCCGTCGGCAGCGCAATGGCTTCGTCCAACGCATTGGTGTGAAGGCTCTGCGTCCCGCCAAGGGTCGCCGCCATCGCTTCAACCGTGGTGCGGATGACGTTGTTATATGGGTCTTGCTCTTGCAACGAAACGCCCGATGTCTGGCAATGCGTGCGCAGCATTTTGGAGCGTTCGTCCTTTGCGCCGAGCTCATCCATGACGCGGTGCCACAATGTCCGCGCGGCGCGCAGTTTTGACACTTCCATGAAGAAGTTCATGCCAATACCAAAGAAGAAGGACAGCCGCCCGGCGAACGCATCAATATCCAAGCCGGAAGCCATCGCGCGCTGCACATATTCCTTGCCGTCGGCGATGGTGAAGGCAAGCTCCTGCACCGCGGTCGCGCCGGCTTCATGCATGTGATAGCCGGAGATCGAGATGCTGTTGAACTTCGGCATGTTCGCGCTGGTGTAGGCGATAATGTCCGAAACGATCCGCATCGACGGTTCTGGCGGGTAGATATAGGTGTTGCGGACCATGAACTCCTTAAGGATGTCGTTCTGAATGGTGCCGTCGAGCTGCGCCTGCGATACGCCCTGCTCTTCCCCAGCGACGATGAAGAACGCAAGGATCGGAATGACCGCGCCGTTCATCGTCATCGACACCGACATTTGATCCAGCGGAATACCGTCGAACAGGATTTTCATGTCTTCAACGCTATCGATAGCGACACCGGCCTTGCCGACATCACCAACGACGCGTGGGTGGTCGCTGTCATAGCCGCGATGGGTGGCAAGATCGAAGGCAACCGAAAGGCCCTTTTGCCCCGCGGCCAAGTTGCAGATCGGAAGAGCACACGTCTGAACTCCAGTCACTAGCTTGTATCTCGTA
>CALDKP010000212.1 GCA_937898535.1 uncultured Sphingomonadales bacterium
GCTTCAGCAGACGATAGAAATGTGCCCTGCGGCCGATGTTCCTGCGCCAAACGCGCCAACAGCATCAGTCGGTCAAACGATCCAATGACAGGCCAAATGATGCCTTCTGAGGCGATGGGATCCAGCAACGGCCCCAATGCTTCGTCGAGTTGCATATCGCCCACCGCCACCATGCGCGGCAAAAGCAAACCCGGTGCAGCTTGCCGGACGAACGCCTCCGTCATGGCCTTAATGGCCCGGTTATTGGGTAACAGCAATATTGTGCTGCTAACGGTGAGCGGGTCCTGCCCTGATGTCTGCAATATCCATTGCGCAGTTACGTCGCACAAATCATTCCCGAGCGGGACGTTGAAAACGCGCACGCGTTGCGCTGTGGTGTTATCCGATGCCATGCAGGCCCAAACGTTCTTGCGTGGCGGCAATTGCTGCGGGGTAGCCTACATCAAACCACATTCCTTCGTGAACCAACCCCATGCACCGGCCCTCTGCAATCGCGCGATCCCAAAATACGTTGGTTGAAAACACGTCAGAGGGTGGGTCAATAATCAGCTGTTTGGAAAGCAGCTGAATACCTGTCCAAACATAAGGCGCAGGCGCGTCACCCACGCGACGCGACAGCCGACCATCTGCGTCCATGTTAAAGTCACCAATGCCCTGGCTATTATATGCTGCCGCCAACGGGACAAGCAGCATCAGCACATCCATGCGTGCAGCATCCCAATGCGCCATCAGGCGTGAAATCGCATTCTGACCGTCGTTGGTCCACCAATTGTCGGCATTCACGCAGATGAACGGATCGTCCGAAATCATAGGTAATGCCTGAACCAAGCCGCCGCCTGTATCGCGCAGCAATTCACGCTCGTCGGATATCGACACTTCAAAATCCGTCGCATGGGCGGCAAGATGCGCTTCAACCTGGTCAGCGAGATAGTGTGCGTTCACAACAATCTTGCCAACGCCGGCATCACGCAAATGATCCAGAACATGATCGAGCAAGGCAACGCCGCCAACCTCGACCAATGGCTTTGGGCGGTCAGCGGTCAGCGGCATCATCCGCGTCCCCTTCCCCGCCGCCATGATCATTGCGGTGTTCACATGCTTAACCATGCGTAATGTCTAATGGGCTAAGGCTGCGGACTTCAGTGGGAATATGGGTATCGAACCATTGCTTGACGTTCGCAAGTGCCGGGTGCGCCAAATCGCGTTCCAACAAGCCCCACATACGTGGCAGGAATGACAAATATTTCTCCTTACCATCGCGCTTCCACAGCCGCGTGAATATACCGATAATCTTGGTATTCCGCTGCGCACCCAGCAACGCATAATGCGCGTCAAAGTCAGGTCCGGGGTTCGCCGCCGTCAGATAATAAGCCAGCATGTCTGCCTCAAGATCTGGGCGGACATCGCGCCGCGCGTCTTGCAACAATGATACCAGATCATATGCAGAATGCCCCACCAGCGCATCTTGAAAATCAATGATGCCTTGTTCGCCGTCATCAAGCAGCATGATGTTTTCGGCATGATAATCCCGCAAGACGGTTACGTCTTGGCAAGATGCCAATGGGGCCAGCGCATCAACCCACATCTGGTCAAATAGGTTCGCATCACAGGAAAGCCCCATCGCCGGCATATACCATTCGGTGAGCAACTGCACTTCGCGGAGATAGGTTGCCATGTCATAGGGTTGCGCATCCGCTGCAGGGGTGCCTGCCAATCGCACAATCGTATCAATAGCGGCACGGTATATTTCGGCCTCATCCTCTGGGTGGTCATCCAGATGCTCGCGCATCCTGCGGTCGCCAAAATCTTCAAGCAACACCAGTCCACGCGTCAGGTCCGTGCCGTAAATCTCCGGCGCCCGAAACGCATGCCCCGTTAAATATTGGGCAATATCTAGAAACGGCTGCGGGTCTTCATGCGGCGGCGGCGCGTCCATCAATATGGCTTTGCCGCGCGTAGTGGAATTGACGCGGAAATAGCGGCGGAACGACGCATCGCCCGCCACCGGGGATATGTGCGCATCATTCCAGCCATGGCGCGCCAAAAATTCGTCCAGTCCAGCGGGCGGTACCATATCAATTACGGGTGTCATCATTATCCATTTTCAAAGTCAAAATTCTGCTGCCGTCCGCTTGCGGAACGATATCGATTAAATGGCTGGGCCGCACATAACCGCCTCCGAAGCGTTCAGCCCACTCCACCAGCGTGACGCGATCGCTGCGTTCGGCGATGAGCCCTAATTCGTCCAAATCGTCGATATTGTCCAAGCGATACAAATCGACATGGGCAACGGCAACCAAAACCTCTGGCGGCTCGTAGCTATGCACGATGGCGTATGATGGGCTCGCGACTTCGCCTTCAAATCCAAGCCCTGCCAATATGCCAGCGCACAATACGGTCTTTCCAGCACCCAGCGGCCCGTTGATGGCGACCCAATCTGAACGCGACAATGTCTTCGCTAATTCGCGGCCGTAATCCCGCATATCGGCATCGGTCGCGATCATCATGGCCGCGGCAACGCCATAATAACGGTAGTGCCCTCGCCCGGCGCAGAATGCAGATGGAAGCTTCCACCGTGCGATTCAATAATCTGACGCGCCAAAGGCAAACCTAAACCCTGCGTCATTGAACCGTTGCTATCTGCGTTCTTGGGAACCGCATTGTCCGAAGAAATGCGCTGGACGTCTGCATGGCGCATACCCGGCCCGTCATCCGATACGATGAGTTCAAGGACGTCGCCTTGCCAACGTGCAAGCATTAAAACCTGCCCACCGCTTTTGTTATACCGGATCGCATTGTCCAAAGCCTGCCCGACCGCTTGCGTAATCCGTTTCGGATCAAG
>CALDKP010000213.1 GCA_937898535.1 uncultured Sphingomonadales bacterium
CTGCTTTGGTGTAAGCAGTGTCATTACAGCTTGCAGATACTGTGCTTTTGTCATTTTGTAACCCCTTTAGTTATGCCTCATGGCGCCTAGCCTCGGGTCGTCGATCATTTTCGTGGCCTCCTGAAAATGATACGGATGCTTGTCGCTCAAGAACGGTTTGAACTTTGTCAATAGTTCTCTCCATGTTGAGTTCGGGTGCTGCTTACGCAGCGCAATCATTTCGTCACAGAACGCCCTGCTGGCCGCTAAGTCGGCATAGAGCGGCGCTGCCGCCTCCTCACTTTTCATGGCGTCCTCAAGCATTTCTGCACGGGACTTATCTGGCCAATACCTAGACTGCCCTTGGATCACATTTCGTGCGCATGTTCTAAACATCATCACCCCTTTCATTTGCTTATCTTGCAATTCGGACCATGTATACCCGAAGATTCTCTCAGGCATTAGGTCTAAGTGTCGTTCGACATAGAATTCCGTTTCATCCTTCATTGAATACCACGAATGATTATATTCGCCCATTTGTTTAACGGTTTCGATTGCATCGGCTTTAGACTTCAATGGTCCGCATACGGTTTGAGTTTTCATAATGTACGCTCAGCATTAGCCAGCACTCTAGCCAGCGTTACAAGACCAGAAGGCACGCCATGCTTGATACAGTAAAGGCGAGCGGTGTAACCCTTCCATATATGCCAATTCCGGCCTGCCCGGACAGCGTGCCAAGCTGTGCTTTGTGGTATAGGTGAGATAGTCATAACGCATTACCTCCGACTGGTTTTATATTGCCTTCTCGATTCTTACCGCAAGAATGGCAATACATCGCGGGGATAACGCGCGTATGGTAAAAGTTATCATGATAACCATCGGTAATGTGTTTTATTGCGCCGCAATGTTCGCATTCCATGTCTGCACTGAAGTCGTTTCGATGTTCGTTTGTTATTTTTAAGATTTTCATGCTATCACCCCACACTCACGCCATTTTTGATTAGCCAGCTTACGGGCGATTTCTGTTTCTTCCGCTAACCGGCGAATGTTAGCCACACAGAGGGCGCAATATTCTTCCCATTCGTCGCCAGTCATATCTTCGACTATCTCATTCGCGCCGTTTGGCAGTAGTCGAAAGGTGAAAGTGCGCCCGTTTGATAGGGTAATTGGTTGTTTGATGGTCATGGCATGGTCGCCTTATATTGCGGGCAATAGTGTGCGCCGTTATCATCAGCAAGGCGAGATTTTCCCTGTAACGTGATATACCATATCAAGCCAGATTGACCGCAATATTTACATGTTGCTGTGGCTGGCCCGTCATTGTCGCTAATCTCATCGCCCGTATATTCACGATCAGACCATGCAGCCCAATCGTCGCCGCCGTCAAATGCGATCATTTTGCGCCCCGTAATTCCTGCCCTGCTAGTTTGTCAGCAATGGCATAGCAAATAGGATGAAATGAATCAGGCAGTCGGCGGCGATAAGTTTCGCCTTTGATGCCGTAATATGACGGGACTGTTTTAATCGCGCCATTGATAGGTTTGGCACAATGAAAGCAGATTATTCCGGTTTGTGGGTGTATGGTCATAATTGAACCTCAGGATAAGTATATATTGTCTGTCCGTTGTTTTGAGTGACAAATGCACCCCATTTGTTGAAGGTTGAAGACCATTCCCACTTATCAATAGATTTTGGGGTATCGTATCCATAATGCTTACCGTTGATGCCGAAAAATCGTCCGGTATGACTTGGGATAGGCGGATAATTCATCATGATTGCACTTCATCGGATAATTGGTCGACAATCTCGAAGCGTTCATAAGCCGCGAATAGATAATGCGGGCCTGACATTTCCCCATATGCCGATACTGGGGCATAGGACGCAACACGAAACAATGCGCCAAGCTTGTTTGCAGGACGGAACGACCATTTCCAATATTTTGTCCTATGGGCATCAGCGACGAAGAA
>CALDKP010000214.1 GCA_937898535.1 uncultured Sphingomonadales bacterium
CTCTTTCCCTACACGACGCTCTTCCGATCTACGTGGACGCGATCAATGCAATCCTGGGGCCGGTAGCTGCGCCTATTCCGTCAATGGACGAACCCGCGTGGATCTCGAACGCTCGTTCGAAGATCGGCCGGGCAGAGATCGTTGGCCCAAAGCACAATAATTGGATCGCGGCCGGATGGGCACGGCTCGGGGTGAAATGGTTCAATGACGACGAAACCCCTTGGTGCGGGTATTTTGTCGCTGACTGCCTCAATGACGCCGGACTGACATACCCCAAGAATTTCCCGTCTGCCGCCAGCTTCACAACCTACGGGACCGCTTGCCCGGCGCAGCTTGGCGCAATCGGGGTAAAGGCTCGCAAGGGCGGGAACCATGTATTCTTCATTGTCGGGCAGACGCCGGACGGGGTTTACTACAAGGCGCTTGGTGGAAATCAGGGCAACCGGGTTTCGATCATCGATATCCGCAAGGATCAGGTGAATTTTGTCCGGTGGCCTGCCGGGGTGCCGGTGCCCGCACGCCCATACCAAAAACTCCCCACTCTGCCCGCAGGCACAACGTCAGTGAGTGAAGCATGAAGGTGCCCGAGATCACACCCCTGAACACAATCAGGACGTTTGCCTTGGTGATTGTTGCGATCACGAGCGGTTTTGTCATGGGCATGGTTATCTGGCTCACGCGGCTGCTATCGGATCCTAGTTGGTGTGATCGAGCGATTGGGGCCGCAAAGGGTGCTGATCGACCTGAAACGGCGTTTGGTGGCTGTTTCCAGCTACTCACGCAGCAAATGTCCGCACTGGCGATCAACAGCTATATTTTTGGCGGCGTCATCGCTCTGTGTCTTGCTGCGCTCATGATCATTGTCGTTGCCGGTGGGAAGCTGTCATTCACAGGGAACAAGGATGGCGTGTCAGCCAACATTTCGGGCTCGGGCGATACTCCTGCACCGACGCCGACAGTAACGACAACCACAAAAACCGAAATGAAGCCAGGCGCAGCGCCGACAAGCGACACGACATTGGAGGATACCCCATGATCTCTTTTCTGACGCCTTTTCTGGCAAGCATCGGGATCCCGGAGCCGCTGCGCAAGCTCGTCGCCTATGTCGGGCTCGTGCTTCTCGTGATCGCGCTGCTTGGCCTTGCCAAATGCACCTACGATCGATCAATTATCTCGGCACATGACGACAAAATCACGGCCAAGACTGTCCAAAAGGATTCGAAGGCAAAAGAGCAATCGGCCGTCGAACGGGCAAACGACGCGGCAGCAATTGCCAAAGCTGAAAAGGAACGGAACGATGCGATACTCAAAGGTCCGGCTGTTAAGCCTTCTCCCGCTAGCATTAGGGCTAACTGTGAGCGCTTGCGGCGTGCCGGGACAGACACGTCCCGCATTCCCGTCTGCAATTGATCTTAAAGCAGAGCCAAAGCCCGCGATCACTCCCGACGTGCTGACAAGCGACGTTGCGGCCGAACAGTATAATTCCAGCGTCGAAGCATGGGGTGAGCGTGGTTGGGCCGCTGTAGCTCGAATTTGCCGATGGTCAAAGGCACTCGGAAACCCGGTGGAATGCCCTCCTGCCGATTAACGTAAATCATTATATGCCGTGTTGCGCTCATTTGAATTTATACGTCGCATAAGAGATTTTCCCTCTTTTCCTTCTTTTACCCATCGCGTTAAAACAGCATTATTAACTTCTATACTAAGCAATTCTCCTTCACTATTAAATGGCAGCACAAGAAATAATTGGCCTGTATCAGATATACGGATATCAAGAGCATCACCGTCTATTTGAACAGATGCCCGTTGGCCTTTTATTTTTCCTTGCTCAATTCCTTGAGCCAATACTTGGCGAAGGCGTTTTGTATGAAATGCTGAAATAGTCATTAGTCGAACTTTCTTTGTATGGTGAGTATTCTTGCACGCGCATCACGTAATTTTTCCTTAAACTCATTTTCAAAAGTAACGAATAAAGACTGTAATTCTTCAACTTCTCGCTTTACGATATCTAATTCAGTAGGCGGTCGGAGTTTTCCAAAACCGTCAATCCGATATTTTTTAACGCCGTCGATAGAAATACCTGTTTCTTTGGCTATACGTTCGTCAGAATAGTCGTGTAAATACACTCCTTTTACTCCGTCGAAATTATCTTCCAACATGGCAAAAACTTTGCGCATGGCGGAAACTGTTGTTTTTGTAATATCTATTTGATTACTCATTTTCTTCTCCTTTGATAAATCAGTCATAAATATTTCCTTCCGTAGTAGGCCAACAGAGCCGCCTCTGCGCGGCCGTCATCTTTCACCCGCTCAAAGGCGTGGGCACTTGCCGGGAACAGCGTCCGCGCCTTTTCACGGCTCGCGCCCTTGTCAGAATTCAAGAGCCCGAGCTTCCCCTTCCAGACCGTTGGTGTGACGAAGTGCACGGGAGCTTCCGCTGCACACGCGATTGCATGGGCAAAGCCAAGTGCACGGCCAAACGAAAACATGCTTGTGACGCCCTGCCCCGGCCGCGCCGCGATATCTTCAATCACGATCATGTCAGGCATTTCAAAGGCGAAGGCGTTGCGCCAGTCGATTGCCCACTGCGTCCAAGCAGGCTTGGCCTTCCCTTTCACAAACTGCATCGGCACGTCGAAGCATGCGACAAGATTGTTTTCGTGGAGGATCGAGAGCGCACCCGTCTTTCCTGGATCTATGCCCGCGACGATCATGATACAGGTAGTCCACATTTTTGAGCTTCTTCAAGCGTTGCGGCACGCCAATGCTCGGTCTGCCATTCTTCAAAATCATGGCCACTAGGCATTATATGATGCCGTTTCACTTTTACTTGCAGCACAAATTTTCCGCTCCATGAGCGTCTTAATCGAAATTCAGGCATTCCCGTTCTCCCATATAAAACTGCAACCATTCAGGTGGTTGCAGAGGCTCAAAATCTCCCGGATCCGCAAAAGGGATATCCTCGGGCTTGAAGCGAAATCGCTCCGGCAGCTTCTCGATACCCTTGTGAACGAACAGCCAATATTGCTTCGTTGCTAGATCTTGGAATGCACGCCCCGGCCGCAAGTGTTGAAGCTGGCGGTTCCGCTCGGCCGTCTCGGGCCTCACATGCTCCACACAGAGTGTTGACGGTCCAAAAGGGCAGCAGTGGTCAACATGCAGGCCGGTGATATCATGGCCGTGGATATGCATCGCAGACCAGCGGTGCGCCCACCACATTTCCCCTTGATCCCAAAAACGTCCGTAGGGCTCGCTGTGCCCACGCCCCATCGAAGTGCCGCCAACCCACATTACACAGCCGGTGACAGGATCGAAAGCGCATCGCCGGGCAAATCTCTCCAAGGGATCAAGCGCCTTGACTGCGCGTCCTTTCTCCCCGCGTGCGTAGATCATTTCCGATACCTCAACATGCTCTCCACATTCGCCTTCACCTTAAATTTCCTTTCGAGCGCCCACGGCTCTACATCTTCCATGATTTGCTCAACCGTCTTGATCAAGTCCGGCCGGTCCACTTCCTCGAAAACCAATTCATCATGCACCTTGAAAATCGTGTATAGCCCGGCAGCTTCCGCGCGCTTCATGGCACCCATAATGAGATCTCGCGCACTGCCTTGGATGCAGTCGGCCGTGATCATCCCGTGCCATGCCAGATGCCGCCTGAATTTCTTCCCTTGGTAGCTCATGAAAGTCCAGGACGGCTTTTCGTCACCTTGCGGTGTGAACGAGGTTCCCTTGCGCGGCCGGTGATACCAAATCTTTCGGCCGCTCGGCAGGCGCATCGTCAGAAAGTCGCCTTCCTTGCGAAACTCGATCCCCTCATAGGAGTAGGCCATCGCGCGATTGCACCAAACGGCGTCAACGCTGGCCTGCCAAAGCCCATACCAAAATTTAGGAACCAGCGGGGCCACTTCCTTGCGGTAAGCATCGATAGCCATTTTTGCCAGTTCGATCGAATCCTTGGGCGCGAAGCGTGCACGGAAACCCATCGGCCCAAGTCCGTAGCCCGAGCCAAGGAACGTGTTCTTTCCTATCTGCCCCTCCCTCTGCATCGAAGGATCCTTGCGGTTGATCGGCCGCTTGAAGATCAGGGACGCGGTTTCTGAATAGACGTCAAGCCCGGCGTGCATCTGCTCCACACGATCATGCTGTCCGGCCATGCTCAAGAGATTGCGAGCTTCCACGGCTGCATAGTCACCCGAGACGATCACTTTGCCCTTGTCGGGCACGATACAGGACCGCAGAGAGGAAATGATCGCACTGAATATGTCATCGCCCCATAGCTCTTTGATCAGGCCCACGTCGCGCGTCATGATCGCGTCAGCGAGAATGTCAGCGGTCAATCCTTGCCGGTCCCCAATTTCACCGCGTGGGTAATTCTGGATCTGGATCAGCCGGCCGACGTCACGGCCAGTTCTCGCGCCGTGGTATTGTGTCGCATAACGCACGCGTCCATCGTTACCGGCGCATTGCAGCATGCGCTCAAGTTTCGAAACGCTCGATGAAGCCAGCGAGCGGCGCAGCGTCAGCACTTCGTGGATATTGTAGGGCAGCGGCTCGCCTAGATCCTCAATCCCAAATTCGTCGTCGGGATCCAGGATTGCGTCAAGCGTGGCCTTTTTCATGTCGCCCAAGGCGACACCCTGATCATTGACCCAATTGAGCACCTTTGCGCGCTGCGTTGGGTTCAAGCCGGTCAATTCCCGAAAGCGCTCCACCATCGGCACGCGGACTTGCTCAAGCACGTTAATGCAGGAGTGCACGAATTCCGTGTCGATCAGGATCCCGCGCTGATTTATCTTTTGATCAATGACCCAGATTTCCCGCTCGCTCGGTCCTAAGCCCTGTGTGGCGATATATGCACCATATTGAGCATCAACGTCGGTATCACAATATTGATACAGCCGATTGAGGTTGAATTCATTGTGCTGCGACCAGCCGCCAAGACGATCCGGCTTGCACATTGTCAGCATGAGCCGGTGCCCGTCCATATCTTTCTTCACGGGCAGTTCCAGCGCCGTCACAAGAGCATCCAGGCCAAGGGGCAAGGCTTTCATGCCCGCCACGGCCATCGTATCGTGCCAACGCTCTGGCGGCAATTCTGGATAGCCCATCGGCTCCATGTGAAATTTCCACATGGCTTGCTCGAAACCGGCATTGTGTGCGATGAAAATGACGGTCGGATCCTGCGCCAGCGCCATCAATTCAGGATCTCGCGCGTGAAGCTGCTTTTCGGACAGGCAGCGCGTCGGCGCGGGGATCTTGTCAGTCACGACTTTGAGCGACAGACACAAGGGAAACGTGGTCATGTCGGCCGCGTATTTCCATGCGCCGATCTTTTGGAGATCCGCACGGGACGCGGTTTCAAAGTCTGCGACGACGTATTTCACAGGTCAAACTCCGGTTGTGCTTGAGATAATTCTTTCCACGGCGCGAGCGGTATAGGTCCGATCCAGCCGAAAATATGAAAGGCGGTGTGCCAATGGCCTTGCGCCCACGTCGCAATAACAGGCTCGCACCAATCCTTGACCTGATAACTATCACAACGCCGAAAACCGACGTAGCGACCGTCAACGGGCGGGGTGCCTGTCTCGACCTTCATTCGACTAACAGCTTTCCAGGAACGTGCAACTCGTGCAACGCTTCGGTTTCTGTCCCGAATTTGCCTGTCTTCGCTAAAGCGAGATAGCGAACGGCTCGATCATGCTGGCGCTTCGTATACATGATTTCCTTGTGTTTACGCGCAATGAAGCTTTCCCGCGCAAGCTCTCGCGTAGGGTAGGCGTGCCGTGCACCTCTGCCCTCTAGCACGAATTTCTCCATTTCTTTTTCGTTCCTGCGACCTAGCCAATATTCCGGCACGATCCAGCAGCCTTTTGGGGTAATCCGCACCACGACAAATTCTATTGTCGAAATAGCAAGACGTTCCTCGGCCCATTGGGAATTGACTTCCCGATAATAAATTTGCCCGATTTCCATTGCCCAATTCTCCGTGAAAAGGTGGCAGACTAGTTTCCTTAGTCCGGTCTGCCAGCAGACTCTCCGCAGGTTAAAGCACCATACGGAATTAGAATGCCGGTTCGTCGTCATCGACACTCGGGGCATTGGCAAGAGGATCCTCCGCCGAATATCCCGCGTATCCGCCGAACACGTCATTATTGTTTGGACCGCCGATGCTTCCGAGCTTTTCACCCTTGCGGACAAAAAGGCAGTTTTGCAGATAGGCAGTCACGCCATCCTTGGCATCCAAGGTTTTACGCCGGAAAGGCTTGAAAGCCAGTGCGGGCACGACATAGGCGCCAGGATAGAACAAATCCTTCCCTGCCTGTGCTCGCGCGTGTTCCTCGGCCGGAATGTCCACGATCTTGCCCGCAACCAATTGGGCAAGCTCCACGTCGAATTGTGACGACGCTGTGAGGATCCCGGCATAAGGTGCGTAAAGCTCCGCACGCTTTTCAGCCTTTTCCTTGATATTGAATGCTTCGTCAGCCGTTTTGCCCTGTGCGTCCAATTCAGCCTTTGCGATTG
>CALDKP010000215.1 GCA_937898535.1 uncultured Sphingomonadales bacterium
GCTTCATCTGCCGACTGCATTCCGGTGTACGCGCTATATAGCCAAGCGCCGACAAGCAGTGCGGGCAGCAGCCGCAGCAGCCGCGCCTCACGCGCAGTTGGCTGCCATTCGCGGATGATTGCAATTGCGTTGCCGATCATGAGCCGACATCCGCAGTTAGCATTATTTCGCTGGCGCCATCTGCGTCGCGAGAGACAACTTGTGCAATTCCGGGCATCGCTTCGATGCTTGCTGCAATTGAACGCAGCTTGTCGGGATTGGCATCGGGAACGATCGAAATTTCAAATGTCTTGCTGTCGATTTTGGCAGATGACACTTGCAGATTGCGTTTTTCGACAATGGATAAAGTGGCAATCAGATCCGTTGGCGCGCGACTTGGGCCAAGTATATCGTTCGCGACTTTGATGTGTGCTTGTTGGGCTCGGCTTCGCGCGAAGAGGTCGTAACTTGAGACAAAGCGTTCAAGCCGGTCTGCCTCTGCCTTGGCGACTGCGGTTGACTGATTGATGGCCTCTGCTTTGCCATGCCACCAACCACCTAACGCTGCAGAAAACACTGCTGCGGTGATGAGAACAGAGTCACGTGTGCTAATGACATGTGACAGAATGCGGCCCCCGCGAGGTCGGAATGGTTCTTGCAAGGGTGGTGCATCGGTAACCACCGGAACGGCAACGCCATGTTGCGGGTCGTTTATGTTACCACCTTGTAGATTTATCCAATCGGATAGTTCGAACGGCGTTCGCTTCCACGTCGAGTGGATAACCATGCCGCGTTGCACGTGACGCGCTTCATAACCGCATTCGAGGCGGATATGATGCCACCCGTCGGGCAGTTGCGCGCAAACGCTCTCTGGAAGGGAGGTGCGCTTTGCTTTAGTGGCCGTGTGGCCCTCAGTGGACCCCGCCGCTGCATCCCACCACCATATGGCGGCGCCATCGCTGTCTTGAATGACGATAGATTCCGAATTGAGGAATGGGGCGCTGTATCGCGCCTGCAACAGGCACGATGCCTGAAACTGATGTCGTTTTAATCCAGATGGTCGCTTGATATATTCGAAGCGGCACACATGGCGCGGGATGATTTCGTTCTTAGAAAAAAGGTATGCGCTGACAGTTGCCCAAGCGGAACCGGCGTCAAATCTCCGTAACCGAAGGAAGTTCCCCAACGAATTCTTCCAACGGTTGGTAGCACTTGGGTGCGTTTCCAGCATTAAAGATCGGACTTTCGGCATTAAAGGCGTTTAATGGATTGTCTCGATCCATCTTCATGGACGACTGATAATAATAAAAAGGTAAATTCATGGTTAAGCTTGTTCTTCTTATCTCTACTGACAGCCTAATGTTCCCAGTCATTAGTTTATGAAATTTCAGTAATTCAGAACCATTACTTGCATATTGGTAGTAGTTTTGTTTCATTTTGGGGGTTTCAATTAGCTCACTCCGTGCTCCGAATATTTCGTCAACTTTCTTCTGATTTCCGTTGTGTAAGGCCATGAGAACCGCTCGCGGCGCAGTTGCCTCATACATCCCGGTGGCACTGGATACTCCCGAAATGGCAGTATTGAAGCGTCGTTCCAGGTCACCTTTTAAAAAGCTACGCCAGCCTGCGTTTAAAGCCATATCTTCGCGCTGCATTGGCCGGCCATTTGCGGCTGGCTGTTCAGCGCGCATCATTTGTAAAGCCAGTGTCCTTGATTCTGTCTGTGGTACGCCGCAGGCACGCAGCAGCCGTGCGATGAGGTCAGGTGATGTATTTTGGAAGTGCATTAGCCCGGATTCCTCCTGAGCCCTCACGATAACCTCCGTGCTTTTGTTGAGCTGGAATCTATATGGCCGCCCGTCGAGTATCATTCGCTCTATAGTTGAACGCGTTCGTCCCCCCGTTACTGTGCCATCCGCAGCCAAGCGCACGCCACCTATTTCTGGACCGTATATGCCAATGGGTTGTGTCAGTAACAGAAATGCCACGCGGCTCTCGGCGGACATAGCGGCTCGTTCGAGTTCGACCCGCGTTTTTGCGTGACGTAACTCGCGGGTAAGCTGTTCGTTGACTGGCAATGATAAAACTAATCCCAATGCCAAAAGTGCAATCGCCAGGGCCGCGAAAGGCACGGCAAATCCCTGACTCAATTTGCTATTCACGGTGCGATCCAAGCCGTCGTCGCTATGCTGCCTTCGACGGTAAAGCGGATCAGATCCGGTCCGGCATCGACAGTTGAAGAACGCCACCGTTGGCCATCGGGGCTATATGACAGTTGGCCTTTACCCGCCGCCCACTCCAGAAGGACTTCTGGCGTGCCTCTTCGAGACGATAGCAGCCGTTGGCCAGATATGCGCAGTTCGCCAACCTGTTGTGATGTTCCCTGGCCTTTGGCTTGCGCTGCCAACGTGTTGAACGTCCTTTTACCCCGAATGTGTTGCACAGCCTTATCACTGCGTGAGACGAACATCCGGTTTTGTGTCGCATCTGTCCCGAGTGCGTCGATCACAAGTGCCAGTAACGCTGCGCTGAAAGCCAATCCAATCAACGCTTCCAGCAACGAGAAACCTGCTTCATGATGGCTTGGAGGCATTTTTATTGTCGCCAATGAAAATGTCTTTGGCGGCGCCCGTTCCACCTTGCACGCCGTCGCTGCCAAGCGTGCCGATAGTGGGTCGAAGGCCTTCGCTCTCGGGCTCACGGTAGAAATAAGGGCGACCCCACGGGTCCGCGGGCACATCTGACGAAAGATATGGGCCTTGCCAGCTTTCCACAACGTCGGCGCTAGGCTTGAGCAATAGTGTCAATCCTTCGGCATTTGTTGGGTATCGGCCAATATCAATCTGCAACGAAATCACAGCGGACTCAATCGACTTTGCTTGCGCTTTCGCAGTAACCGATTTCGATTTATCGAACTGCTCAATTAGTCTTGGTCCAACTAGCGCCATTATGAGACCAATAATTGCTAAAACAATGATTATCTCCACCAAAGTGAAACCTTTTTCACTGCGATTTTTGGTTATCTTCATTGTTTCCCTAACTTTTCGTGCGAATTAAACCCAGTTCGTCGCCAAAAATCGGCCTCTTCTATATTCACAGGTAGAATATTATTTTGATTTTCTCAAGACACCGTAATTTGAACAGCAGTATCGCTGGATTGCTGCTCGACCGTGGATTGGTCGCGCAAGCTGATCTAGACGAGGCTGCGGCGTTCCAAGGCCATGGCGGTGGCTCACTGGCCAGCGCGCTTATTAGGCTCGGTGTCATCGGCGATGAAACGTTAGCAGAGACAATTGCTGATGCTTCAAAGCTGCCATTGTTAAGGACCGTGCCTGCAATAGATCAGGTCTTGGCTGCGCAGAAAAGTCTTCGTTTTTCTGAAAAATGGTTAAGCGAAAATGATGTCATTGTCTGGAAAGGCCTAACCGGGAATATTTTTATCGCGCTGGCCAGCGGGATGACAAGCAACATCCAAGAAGCGATAGAGCATTGGCAGATATCACCCGATAACCAGTTCATAGTCGCGCACAGAATGTTGACCGCGCTGCTTTCTGACTTGGAAGATCAAGTTAAAGACTTTGACGCCCAACCCGCGCCGGGAAGACATTCCAAGCTTGCCGAGCTTGCCGAAGACGCGCCAGCAATCGAATTTATCAACGCGATGTTTTCCGAGGCGATGGCGCGGCGGGCGAGCGACATTCACATTGAGCCGTTCAAGGGCGACATGCAAATCCGTCTGCGCATTGATGGCACTTTAAATCTCTGGAAGAGCATTCCGGCCCCGCGCTTTGCAGCGATAGCTTCACGGATTAAATTGCTGTGCGGAATGGATATCGCTGAACGCCGTATTCCGCAGGATGGACGCCATAGTCTTCGGATCTCCGGAAGGGATGTAGACATTCGCGCATCCTGCTTGCCCGGCGTCTGGGGAGAGTCGATCGTGCTGCGATTTCTCGGGCGCGCTTCCGACCTTCCGACGTTGGCTAAACTCGGCGTGAACGATGCCATGATTGGCACGCTTGAAAAACTCATTCACCAACCTTCTGGCTTACTGCTCGTCGCTGGTCCTACAGGATCGGGTAAGACTACTACGGTTTATAAATTGCTGGAGCAGCTTAACGATGGCTCGCATAAAATAATCACGATTGAGGATCCTGTAGAAATCGATCTCCCCGGAGTCATTCAGGTGAATGTGCGGCCAGATATCGGGCTCGAATTTGCCACCGGTCTTCGCTCAATGCTGCGGCAAGATCCCGATATCATTTTCGTTGGTGAAATTCGGGATTCCGATACCGCGCTTATGGCGACCCGTGCGGCGCTTACCGGCCACCTTGTTATCTCCACAGTGCACACGGCCTCAGCGTCAGCATCTGTCGCGCGGTTGCTTGACCTTGGCGTCGAAAGTTATCTTTTGGCCGAAGCCTTAAACGGCGTCATAGCCCAGCGGTTGTTACGCCGGCGCAGCCAAACGCCCGGTGAAGAATATTCCGGACGCATTGGTGTGTACGAAATTATGGAAATGAATGGCGATCTGCGGAGCGCCATCCGGGATAACCAACCTCAATCTGTGCTTGAGGATATCGCTCAGTCCGACGGCTTTCGTCCTATGCGGGATGATGCGAAAGACAAAGTTTCATCCGGGCTAACGGACATGGCTGAGCTATTCCGCGTGTTGGGAACTTAGATATGGCAGACGAAGAAAGCCTATATCAGTTTCTGGCAGTTGACGGGAACGGTCGGCAAAAGAAAGGTCAGGTTCGGGCGCGCAGTGACGCACAAGCCCATGCCCGTGCTGCCGGGGAGGGCGTGACTGTTGTCGAAATAAAGCGACTGCGAAGCGGCCAAGCGCAATCAAAAAATGTGGCATCCCGGCGCGAACAAATTGCACTGCTGCGCCAATTGGCGATGATGGTAGAGGCGCGTGTGGATGTTATGCAGGCGTTTGACGCAATGCGTATCGGCGCACCTAGCCCTGCAATTCGCAATGCTATTCAGGCCGCATCGGTCGATCTGCGCAGCGGTAAACCCTTAGGTGCGTGTCTGAAAACAGCAATCCCGGGAATACCCTCAAATGTGCTGGCGCTTATCAACGCGGGGGAAGCGGGCGGCTGTTTAGCGGACACCCTGCATCATGCGATTCAGCAGCTCGAGGCTGAAGAACGCATCACAAGCTCTATTAAAAGCGCCCTTATCTACCCGGTGTTCCTCAGTATAGCGGGCTTACTTGCTGCATTGATTATGCTGACCTTTGTCATCCCTCGCTTTGCACTAATCGTTGGCGATAGCCGCGATCAACTGGATGGACTTTCGCAGTTCATTTTCATGCTCGGGGATTTGGCGCAGCTAACATACGGAATAGTGCCTGTTGGCTTGATTATCGTTTTGGTGCTGTTCTTAACGAGTTCGTTGAGCAAACAGAGCCCGGCACTGCGGCATGTTTTGACACAGCATTTGCCATGGCTTCGGACCATTTCGCTTAACCGCGAACGCGAACGCTGGTGCCGGATTATGGCATATGCCCTTTTCGCACGGATCGCTATTGTAGAGGCAGTTCACTTGGCGTCAGCCGGTTTAGGCGACCTGGCATTGCGGGAGCGGTCATCCGCTGCAGTTCGCGAGTTACGTCTCGGCGCCAGGGTCAGCGATGCGACGGCGACGATTGGTTTGCTGGATGATACCCAAATTAGTTTGGTTAGAGCCGGCGAAGACAGCGGTGGTCTCGCGGAAATTTTGTCGAAGGTCGCGGGCTATTTCGAAGCGACGGTGAAACTGAACAAGAAGGTGAAGTCGGCGATGACC
>CALDKP010000216.1 GCA_937898535.1 uncultured Sphingomonadales bacterium
AGATCTACACAGGCGAAGACACTCTTTCCCTACACGACGCTCTTCCGATCTTCTCGATGAATTCGCGGCCAACAATGTCCGTTTGAAGATAATAGGCAATTACAAAGCATTAGCGCCCGATATTGTGGACATGCTTGAAGAATCCATTGCCCGAACGTCACAGAACACACGCACGACGCTGGTCGTGGCGTTGAACTATGGGGCGCAGGACGAGCTTGTGCGCGCCGCCCGTTCCGCCGCTGCGCAGGGTGAGATTACGGCCGATTCTATCGAAGCCAATTTGGACACCGCCGGGCTGCCTCCGCTGGACCTTTTGATCCGGACATCGGGCGAGCAACGGTTATCGAATTTCATGCTGTGGCAAGCCGCCTATGCCGAGTTCTGGTTTACAGACACGCTGTGGCCCGATTTTAGCAAGGATGAGCTTGCACAAGCTTTGTCAGAGTTTTCAACGCGTGAGCGACGTTACGGTGGGCGATGAACGATAAGATCGTTCCGTTGATGAAGCCGCGTTCGGACTTAGGCGTGCGGACATTGTCGAGCGTGGCCATGATGTCGTTGGCTATCGGCGCAATCTGGCTTGGTGGCTATGTGTTTATGGCGCTGATCGTTCTGGTCGGATTGGGCGTGTACTGGGAATTTGCAACGCTGGCGGTTGCGTTTGCCCGCAACATGCCCGCGCGTATCATCTGGCTTGTTGGTGGACTGTTGTACGTTGGGCTGGCTTGCTCCACTTTGCTACTGTTTAGCGCACCGTTCTTTGGAATGACGCCGACGATCTTGCTCATCGCAGGTGTCATCGGAACCGATGTCGGCGCATATTTCGCTGGGCGGACATTCGGCGGGCCAAAAATCGCGCCGCGTATCAGCCCGTCGAAAACATGGTCTGGTTTGCTGGGTGGAATGGTTGGCGCTGGCTTGACCATGATCGCTATTCAGGCCGCGATTTACGCATTCAGGGGTGGCAACGCTGGCGATGGCGATGTTTACCTGACTTATGGTTGGCCGCGCCTTGCGTTGACCGGCGCCGCACTTGCCATTGTCGCGCAAATTGGTGATTTTTTCGAAAGCTGGATGAAGCGACGGGCAGGGGTGAAGGACTCCGGACGGCTTATCCCGGGGCATGGCGGCTTGTTTGATCGTACCGATGGTTTGATCGCCGTCGCATTTGTCGCTGGACTTATTGCCGTATCGCAAAGCGTAATGGGCAGTTAAAGATGACACGCAGCTTATCGATATTCGGGGCCACTGGCTCTGTAGGGCTCTCCACCCTCGATCTCGTGCGTCAGCACCGCGACGCCTATCGCGTCGTCGCCCTGACCGCCAATGGCAATGCTGCAGCGCTTGCCAAGCTTGCTATAGAATTCGGTGCAGAACTGGCCGTTGTTGCCGATGAGGCTTCCTATCCGGCGCTGCAAGAAGCGCTGCAAGGCACGGGCATCGAAGCGGCTGCAGGCGCGCAAGCGCTTGTCGAGGCGGCGCACCGGGATACCGACTGGACCATGGCATCTATTGTGGGCTGTGCTGGACTGCCGCCGACCATGGCTGCGATACAGGCGGGCAAAACCGTTGCCCTTGCTAATAAAGAAGCGCTGGTTTCGGCAGGTGCGCTGATGATGGCTGCAGTGCGGCAGTCCGGGGCATCGTTGTTACCTGTCGACAGCGAGCATAACGCCATTTTCCAGTGCCTCGCGGGCAGCAAGCTGGAACATGTGCGTAAAATTACGCTGACTGCAAGCGGCGGCCCGTTCCGGTCTTTCTCGCTTAACCAGATGCGCACCGTCACACCGGCGCAGGCAGTCGCGCATCCCAATTGGGACATGGGCGCAAAGATAAGCGTCGATTCCGCGACGATGATGAACAAGGGCCTTGAGCTGATTGAGGCATATCATCTGTTTCCCGTCGGGCTCGATAAGCTCGACATTTTGGTTCATCCGCAATCGGTCATCCATTCGATGGTGGAGTATGACGATTGTTCAACGCTGGCGCAGCTTGGTTCGCCCGACATGCGCATACCCATTGCCAGCGCGCTGGCATGGCCCGAGCGCATGGCCACGAACTGCAAGCCGCTGGATCTCGCGACTATCGGCCAACTGACGTTTGAGCAGCCGGACATTGTGCGCTTTCCCGCCCTCCGCTTGGCCCGCGCGGCGATTACCGAAGGTGGCGCGAAGCCGGCCATCCTGAACGCCGCCAATGAAGTGGCCGTCGAAGCGTTTTTGAACGGCCAGATTGGCTTTCTGGATATCGCTAACTTAGTGGAAGCGACATTGACTGCCTATGCACCGGTTGCGCCCACAAATTTGGACGAGCTGTTCAGCATAGATGCAGATGCCCGTGTCTATGCGCGGCGCGAATTGGAGACTTTGACGCGTGGCAACTGAATCACCCAACATCTTTTTGACCCTGATCGCGTTCATTGCGCTGATCGGGTCTTTGGTCGTTGTGCATGAGCTTGGGCATTATCTCGTCGGCCGCTGGTTCGGCGTGAAGGCCGACAAATTCTCCATCGGTTTTGGCCCGCAAATTTGGGGCAGGATGGACAGGCGTGGGACGCTATGGCGCATTGGATTGTTGCCGTTGGGCGGATTTGTTCAGTTTGCGGGTGACATGAACCCGGCAAGCCAAGCCGATGAAAGCTGGCGGCAACTGCCCGAGGCGGAACGCAATCAGACTTTTCAGTCTAAAACGCTGTGGCAGCGTGCGTTGATCGTGTTTGCTGGCCCCGCGGTTAACTTTTTGCTCGCGATACTCATCTTCATGGGCTTTCTGCTGGCATTCGGGAAGTCCGTTACACCGCCGGTATTAGACGTCGTTCAGCCAGGAAGCCCTGCTGCCGTGGCGGGGCTGATGCCAGGCGACCGGGTTCTAAAATTCAACGGACGCAGCATCGAAACCTTTGACCAGATGGCCAATGAGACCATCATGATCCCCGGTGAGCGCGTTGCCATCGAAATCGAACGCAATGGCGAGCGGTTGGAAAAACAGACCATAGTCGCAGAGGTCAAGGAAGCCGATCGCTTTGGCAACGAATACCGGATCGGTCGCATTGGCGTTGGTGCCAGCAAGGTTGAAACCCGCGAAGTCGGGATATTGGAGGCGCCGTGGGCTGCGGTCTCGCAAACAGCCAACGTCTTGCGTCAGCAGATGATTGGCCTTGGGCAGATTATTTCGGGCCGGCGTCCGCTTTCCGAACTTGGTGGGCCATTGAAAATCGCAAAAGTTTCCGGCGAAGCCATGAGCCTTGGCATATTGACGTTCATAAGCCTTGCGGCGCTCATCTCGATTAATTTGGGGTTCATCAATTTGCTGCCAATCCCGATGCTCGATGGCGGACATCTTTTGCTCTACGGAATTGAGGCGATACGCAGACGCCCCGCAACGCCGCAGGTGCAGGAGTGGGCTTTTCGTGCAGGTTTTGCGATGCTAGCGGCGTTCATGCTTATGGTGACATTTAATGACCTTGCGTCTTTCGGGCTTTTTGAAAGCGGCTGAAGGCATTGCATACTTGATTGCGGGCGCTGCATGGGGCAGGGACGCAAAACCGTTTTATCGGCAATGAGCCAACTCCCGGTGGGGGCCGGACATCAGATCGGATGACAATGAAAAGTAGACCTTTCGGCAACCTCAAAAGCGTTGGCATTTTTTTGATGGGTTCGACGGCCCTTGCGGCGTCTGGCACAATGACGCCCGCATTTGCGCAAGCTACACCGCCTGCACCTGCTGCTGAGCCGTCCGCGCCAGCTGCGGTCGATCAAATCAAGTCCATCACCATTGTCGGTACGCAGCGACTCGAGGCTGATACGGTCCGGTCGTACATCCGCTTGCGGACAGGACAGCCTTGGACTCAGGTTTCTGCCGACCAAGCGTTGAAAGATTTATACGCGACTGAATTATTTGCAGACGTCGCCGTGCGCAACAATTCTGGCGCGGTTGTCATCGAAGTTCGCGAAAACCCGGTGGTTAACCGCATCATTCTTGAAGGCAACAAACGCATCAAGAACGACAAGATCGAACCCGAAATCAAGTTGGCGCCACGCCAGATTTACTCGCGTTCGAAAGTGCGCGCGGACGTTGCGCGTATTGTCGAACTGTACAAGCGTCAGGGACGCTTCGCGGCGGTGGTTGAGCCCAAGCTGGTCCAGTTGGATCAGAACCGCGTCGATATCGTGTTCGAAATCACTGAAGGCCCGAAATCAAAGGTCCAGCAGATCAACATCATCGGCAACGAAAAGTTTTCCGATGGAGACCTGCGTGGCGAAATGGTTACGAAGCAATCGCGGTTCTATCGCTTCTTCAGCTCAGGCACCAGCTATGACCCTGACCGTTTGGCATTCGACCAACAAAAGCTGCGCCAATTTTATCTGACACAAGGCTATGCCGACTTCCGCGTGGTATCCGCTATTGCGGAACTGACACCCGATAAGCAGGACTTCATCATCACGTATGTGGTGGAAGAAGGCGACCGCTACAAATTCGGCGATGTGAAGGTTGAAAGCCAGATTCGGGATTTCGATTCCGATCGGCTTACAACGACATTGCGCATGAAAAAGGGCGATTGGTACGACGCCAAAATGGTCGAGGATACTGTCGAAAGCCTCTCGGAAACTGCTGGCCTATTTGGTTATGCTTTTGCCGACGTGAACCCTGATTTCCAGCGCGATAAAGAAACGCTGACGATGGGTATAACGTTCAACGTGGCGGAATCGCCGCGGGTGTTTGTTGAGCGTATCGATATTAACGGCAACACGCTGACCCAAGACAAGGTGGTTCGCCGTGAGTTCCGTTTGAACGAAGGCGATGCGTTTAATAGCATTCAGGTGAAGCGCACCGCAGAACGCATCAAGTCGCTTGGATATTTCCAAGAAGATCTTGAAGTCGAGCAGGCGCAGGGCAGCGCGCCCGACCGTATCGTGCTGACGACCAATGTCGAGGAAAAGGCAACGGGCGAATTGTCGCTTTCGGCCGGTTTCTCGTCGATTGAAAACTTCATTTTCCAAGGTTCCGTAAGGCAGCGGAACTTCCGCGGTCTTGGTCAGGAATTGCGCACGAATATCTCTTATTCATCCTATTCGAAATCCGCTGAAATCGGGTTTACGGAACCGTATCTGTTCGACCGTTCGATTGCGGTGTCCGGCGATATCTTCCGTCGCGATTTGAACAGCTTCAACTTCTTCAACAATCAACGCAACACAACATATGAACAGGCGACCACCGGGTTTCAGCTGCGCGTTGGTGTGCCGGTAAACGAATATATCTATTTTCAGGGCCGCTATGGGCTCAGCCAGGACGATATCTCGTTGGATGAAAACACGTTTTTCACTGACCCGGATGGTGCAGGTCCGCAACCTGCATCTTGCGACCCAATCGTCGCTGGCCGATTCCTATGCGATGCCACTGGCAAGCGGCTGACGTCATCGTTGGGCTACACCTTGTTATATGATGACCGCGATAACCGCATGCGTCCCACGCGTGGCCAGAGCGCTGGTATCAGTCAGGATTTCGCAGGACTTGGCGGCAGCGTGAAATATGTCAAGACGCGCATTAACGCCGACAAATACTGGAAACCATTTGGTAATTTTGTCTTTGGCCTGTCGTTTGAGGGTGGATATATCCATCCGCTCGAAAACCGCGGTCTTTCGTCATTGGGCATTGATGACGTCCGTTTGACCGATCGTTTCTACCTCGGTGAGCCGCAGATGCGCGGGTTTGATATTCGTGGCATCGGTCCACGGGTACAGCGCGTGTTCTTTCAAGGTGAAGTCGTCAATGGCATAGCCGTGAACACGCCATTGACGGACCGGAACCAGATTCAGGACGACGCCATCGGCGGTCGGTTCTATTATATGGGCCGTGCGGAGCTTCAGATTCCGCTGGGTAGTGGTGCGAAGGAATTGGGTCTACGCCCATCATTGTTCCTCGATGTAGGTTCGGTTTTCGACGTGACCCGGCCTATATTGCAGACGGTTCAACAACGCGAAGTGTTGTCTGATGGCACGCAAGGTGCGCCGCTGTATTATTTTGTGGACACCACAGGAACGCTTCAGACATCAACCACAGCCACCAATACCGATGGATCGGCGCGTATATCTGCGCTGCGTTTCGAGGAGCGCTTCTTTGGCGATACATGGAAACCGCGCATGTCGGTTGGCTTTGGGGTAAACTGGAACTCGCCTTTTGGTCCGTTCAGGATTGATATTGCCCGCGCGCTGTTGAAACAGCCCGGGGATGACACCAAATTATTTACATTCAACGTAGGAACGCAATTCTAATGAAAATTCGTAACACCGCCATCGTGGCAGCTCTTTTGTCAGCAACAGCCATCGCTGTTCCGGCAACGGCTCAGGTATCCGGCATTGCAACGGCTGAAACATCGGTCGCTATTGCCCGTACAAAGGCACTCGGCA
>CALDKP010000217.1 GCA_937898535.1 uncultured Sphingomonadales bacterium
TCGGAGTCACCTAACCCCGCTGCTAGATCCTCCAGCCCGACCGCGGCCTTCAGCGCGGCGAGCGTCTGCTGCTGGCGGACATGGCCGAGCAGACCGCGGTAGCTATAGCCCTCCTCGGCGAGGCGGCGGCGTAAAGTAGCGACCGACACGCCCATGATCTTCCACGAACGCCGGCTTGCCACAGGATAGTTGCGTCCAAAATCCCAGATTGGACACAAAAACGGCCCCAATCAAACCAATATCAGGTCCCAATGCACCGATCAGGCGCGTGAAACGCAAACATCGGCGCAGTGAGATCAAAACCAACGGTTAATGGAGGTGCCCAGCTCATGATGCAGAGAAGGTTCGACGCGGGTCAACTTCCCACCGCCAACATCTCAATGCAAATCAATGAGATGGGCCTCAAGGGGCCGAAAAATACCCAGCTTCCGCGGGGTTTTGCCAGCGGCGACCGAACCCTAGAGACTGCTGAAAACGGCAAAATCGGCCTCTGACCGTCTTTAGCCTCTTTTCACCCGAACCTCCGCTGCAAAGGTTCGGTCTCCAGAAACGAGGTTAATCCGAGGTTTTCTGGCCTTCCATCTGCCGAACCGTTTGTGTCGGATTGCGGTTAGAGACGATCATGAGAACCGACGCTTCGGGTCCCAATTGAGGCATCAGCCGACCACCTGGGCGATCAGCAAGGCTAAGATGATCAGGGAAAACCATGGCCAAGGCGTCGCCCATGGGGACTGGACCCTCACATTCTCCAACCGGGCTATAGCCGCTTGAACGGACGCCTGCTGAAAATGCAGGTCCTTGATAGCTGCCTTCATCACGTCTGCCTCGACATAGCTTGTCGCGTCATCGGCCAACAGCTCGGCCTCTTCCAAGAGCCGGAGCACTTCACGCAAGCGTGGCAGGGCGTTCGGATCAGGCGTGCCGAGCAACGCCATAGCAATCTGATGTTTGCTCTTGGCCAGTGCCAGCATCCGGCTGATGTGTTCAACAGCAGCGTCCGGCAGGTGTGGATCTGCGGTGTCCATAAGTCATTCTTAGTCAATCTATGCGTCGAGCATAGGTATCAAAAAAAGATACGCATTCAAGCCGCCAGCGCCCGATCCAGTACGTCGGTGATAGAGTCCGCTGCAATCATGGCAGGCTGGGCAGCGAGGTGCGCATAGCGGGCAGTGGTTTGCACTTGGGTGTGGCCCAGCAGCTTTCCAATGATGGGCAGCGAGTGTCCGGCAGCGATCGCTGTCGATGCGAAAGTATGCCGCAGGTCATGGATTCGGACCTCGGGTAGACCCGCACGGGCGCGCACCCGCTGCCAGAAGGGCTGAAGATCAGTCAGCCTGGCGCCCGGCAGCATTCCCGTAATCACCCATGGGTTGCCGGGAAGGCGAGGTGCCTTCTCCAGCAGCTCGCATGCGGGACGGCCGAGAAACACCTTCTTCGCCCCCGATTTGGAGTCCGGCAGGTTGAGGGTGCGGGCTTCGAAATCCACATAGTCCCACTGCAAGGTCATGATCTCATTAAGGCGGCATCCGGTGTAGATGAGCAGTCTGATGGCGAGGATAGCAGACGGCATCTCGCGGCCTTCCTGTTCTACCTCGCGCAGCACGTCTCCAAGATGTTTGATCTCGTCCATGCTTAGGTAGCGCTCGCGTTTCACCTCGGGGTATTTCTGGATCAGACGGCGCGGGTTGCTCCCATCGGGGCGAAGGCCCCACAGCTCGGCCAGATTGAACATCTTGGAGATGATCTCGAGGCAGCGGTTTGCCTCATAGGGAATGTGCCGAAGGTCATGATGGAATTTGGTTACGTCGGCACGGGTGATTTCCGTGACCAGCATTTTGCCCAGTTTGGGCACGATGAATTTGGCGAGCGAGCGCCGATAAGCTGCTGCCGTTCGCGGCTTGAGCCGTAGCGCAATGTGCTGCTGGTCAAACCGTTCAACGAGGTCCTTCAGCAGTAGCGCGTTACGATACGCCTCTCGGTCCGCGGCAGGGTCTTTCCCGCCTCGGGCATCCGCAAGAATGGCGAGAGCCCGGCTGCGTGCCTGTTCGGTGGTGAGAATGGTGCTCGGGCCGAGCGAGATCCGGCGAGATCGCCGCCCAGCGCGATACTGTACGATGTATTGCCGGCGCCCTGACGGCAGAACCCGCAGGCCAAGGCCCGGGATGTCCTCATCCCAGATGTAATATTCCTTGTCCCTTGGGGCGGCCGCTTCGACCGCGCGTTTGGTTATCTTGGTCATGTCCGTGTCACTTCTGTCGATCGGATTTGTGACCGCGGCTGGCTGGTTGCACCCTGGTGGTTGGCGGCCCACCTCGATGCGACCCGACTTGCCTTGGCCGACGCAACGGGTGCTGCTCAGTGCCCTTGAAGTCAACGAACATATTGAAAAGAAGTAAGAAAAGGAAAATTGCCGCAATTGGGCGTATGGGGCGAGAGGGCCCGAAGGCCGTGCCAGCGGCTATCCGTTCGAATCGCCGACTGCATTCCGGCAACTTTCGCCGAACGGGCCGTAAGCACTGTGGAAGCAAGAGGGGGCAAAAGAGGGCAAATGCCGTCGCAAACGTGCGGGGGAGGGGACCTGCTAGACATTGGCCTATCTGTCGGTAATGTCGCACTTATGTCGGCTGTATCGAGATTCGGCTAAGTCATTGAAAATGCAGCTCATAACCTGAAGGTCGTAGGTTCAAATCCTACTCCCGCAACCAGCAAACAAGGCCCCTTTACGGGGCCTTTTTTGTTGGATGTAGCGCGTTGTGGATTTTCCAACGATAGTTTTACTATAAGCCACCATGCCTGATTTCCACACCCTCACCTGGGCCACCCCCACCGACGCCGCCGAACTCGCGGACGTGATGTTCGACGCCGTGCGCAACGGGCCGAGCAAATATACGCAAGCACAACGTGCGGCTTGGGTTCCGGAACGCAGGCGCGGGGCGGAGTGGGAATCTCGGTTGGCGGCCAAGGATATTGCCATTGGCCGCGATGCGACACGCATCCTCGGTTTTATGAGTATCGAAGGCGGGGGCTATATCGACTTCGCCTTTATCCGGCCCGAAGCGCAGGGCAGCGGCCTGTTCCGGCGGTTGTTCGAGTTGGTACAGGAACGCGCCCGCGCCGCGCACGAACCACGGCTTTGGGTGCATGCCAGCCTGATGGCGCAGCCTGCCTTTGCCGCCGTCGGCTTTTCGGTTGTCGAACATCAGATCGTCCAGATCGGCGATCAGGACTTCAAACGCGCGATGATGGAAAAGCCGCTCTTCTATCCGCTTTAAGCAACAGGCGCTCTGCGGTCTCTGCGCCTCTGCGTGCGCATCTTTGTGACGGTTTGTCGCGTGCCTGTCTCGTCACATCCCCTCTGGCTGCATTGGCCACCTACCCGTTCATCTGCGGGCAAGGTTGCCTTGCCCACGCAGGAATCACATAGCGTTTGGCGCGGCCTAGCGGCTGCGCGGCTAACAAACCGCGATGAAGGGGGCCTCCAACAGCCGGTACCCCATCAACAGGGGGTGGACCGATCTGGGTCTGCGCACAGGCAGGACCGGCTGTATTTATACTGGGAGACCAATATGCATATCATGTCCAAAACATCCAAAACTGCCCTTGCCCTTACAATGCTGACCGCCCCTATGTCGGCAAGCCTGTCTGCGCAGGAGCAGCAAGAATTACCTGCCGAAACCGAAGCGGGCACTGTGGTGACCGGCATCCCGCCCGCTGACCTGAGCGAGCTTCCCGAAGGGCCAGAGATCAAGGGCTTTATTTCTGCGCGCAAGGATGACCGCGTGCAGGTAACAGGCCCCGATGGCACCAAGACCGTGCTGTCGCTCAGCGAGTCTACGCAAGTGCGTTCCAGCTCGGGCCTGTTCGGCCTTGGCCGGACGAAGCTTGCTACCGATCAGTTGCTTAACGGCCTGCCGGTGACGGCGAAGACCGTGCAATGGGGCGGCGGTCTTGTCGCCAGTTCCATCAAGCTGCAGAATAAGGATATGCGCACCGCGAATATGATCCGCAACGGCACCGAGCAGGGCTTTGCCGAGCAGACCGCTGCGACCGAAGCCTTGCGCAGCCGCGTGGCCGACATTGACCAATATAATGTGAAGGGCACGACCAACGTCTATTTCGACACGGGCAAATGGAACCTGACCCAAGCCGCGCAGGCCGATCTGTGCGCTGCCGCGTCGCAGGCGAATGCGACCGAAAACGCGTTGATGCTCGTTGTCGGCTATACGGACTCCGTGGGCGATTATGACTATAATCAGGAATTGAGCGAGAAGCGTGCGGCCAAGGTGGTGAACCATTTGCAGCAAGCCTGCGGCTGGAAACCCTATCGCATGTTGACGCCGACCGGCATGGCGGAGGCTGATCCGACTGCGGATAACAACACCGAAGAAGGCAAGGCGCAGAACCGCCGCGTTGCGATCAACATCCTCGTCAGCAAGAGCGTCGACGGATTTTAACACGCGCAAGGGGTGGGCGGACGCTCGCCCCCCCCCCTCCGTCGTTCCGCCGCCGCCGCGCCGTGCGCATTGGCTTGCAATGTAGGATTTGGCCTGTCACTTTTGGTGCTCGTCAGCCGCAATCGCATGTGCGCTATGGCGACAAAGGAGACATATATTTCGGCGTCGACGGTATCTTTTGTCGCGTTAACAGCATGGCGCGGCGCAAACCGCCCCGTCGTTCGTAGAAAATAACCCGTTCCCCATCGAAGCTACGGCTTCCCGCTTGCCCTTGCCCGCTAGGCATGACAGCAAGGACAAAATGGCAGGGGAGCCCCAAGAATGACACATTATCTGAAGACCATCTTGCTGCTGGGTGCAGCGACCATTCCCGCATCAGCATTTGCCCAAGCTGCCGCTCCGGCCACTGCGCCTGCCGCCGCTGAAGAGAAAGCGCCCAAATGGGATGTCGCGGCGCCCCCCGGCCTGACCGTCCGCCAGATCGCGATCGACACCGACGAGGGTTCTTGGATGAACCTTGACGTCAGCCCCGATGGCCTGACCATCGCGTTCGATTTGCTGGGTGACATCTACACCATGCCCGTCACCGGCGGCACGCCTACCCGCATTGCCGAAGGCTTGCCCTTCGAAACCCAGCCGCGCTTTTCCCCCGATGGAACGCGCATTGCCTTTACCTCCGACCGGGGCGGCGGCGACAATATCTGGATCATGAACCGCGATGGTTCCGACAAACGGCAGATGAGCAAAGAGGATTTCCGCTTGCTCAATCAACCAAGCTGGAGCCCCGACGGCCGCTTCATCGCCGCCAAGAAGCATTTCACCACGGGCCGTTCGCTGGGTACCGGCGAAGTCTGGCTCTACCATGTGTCCGGCGGCGCAGGAGTTCAGCTGGTCAAGAAGCCTAATGACCAGCATCAGAAGGAATTGGGCGAACCCATCTTCGCACCTGATGGCAAGCATATCTATTACACGCGCAACATCACGCCCGGACCAATCTTCCAATATGCGCAGGATTCCAACGGTCAGCTTTTCGACATTGAAAGCTATGAGATTGAGACCGGCAAAACCGAAACCGCCGTGTCCGGTGTCGGTGGTTCCGTGCGCCCAACACCCTCACCCGATGGCAAGAAAATCGCCTTCGTTCGCCGCGAACGCACCCAGTCCAAACTTTATGTGAAAGATTTGGACAGCGGCGAAGAGCGCAAGATTTACGATGCGCTCGACCAAGATGTGCAGGAAACATGGGCCGTGACCGGCGTCTATCCAAACATGGATTGGTCACCCGACAGCAAGACCATTTACTTCTGGGCTGGTGGCAAGATGCGCAAGGTTGATTGGCCGAGCGGCGC
This sequence comes from uncultured Sphingomonadales bacterium, assembly GCA_937898535.1. Taxonomy (GTDB): domain Bacteria; phylum Pseudomonadota; class Alphaproteobacteria; order Sphingomonadales; family Sphingomonadaceae; genus Sphingorhabdus_B. Next base: position 5,804 of record CALDKP010000217.1, read on the forward strand.
ATCGAGCGAAATCCCGTTCCGCATTTCCGACACACGTGATGTCATCGACCCGCCACGCCCGCCTGTTGAAGTGGCACCGGCCGAGTTCCAGACGCATATGCCGCGCGGCGTTGTTACCTCGCCCGATGGCCGGACCGTTTTGTTTGAAACCATGGGTAAGTTGTGGGTCAAGCCTGCGGCAGGTGGAACGGCAAAGCGCCTGACCACATCTGACACCGCGATGGAAGCATATCCCACATGGTCGCGCGACGGGAAGACCATCGCCTTTGTGAACTGGACCGATAAGGGCCTTGGTCACATTCAAACCGTGGGCGCATCGGGTGGAACTGCGAAAAACGTGACGGCGCAATCTGGCCATTATGCGCGTCCGCGCTTTTCGCCAGATGGCAAGACGATCGTATTTGAAAAGCAGGAAGGCGGCGGCCTAACCTCGCCCACACGTTCCGATCAACCGGGAATTTATCGCATAGCCGCGACAGGCGGCAATGCTGTTCGCGTTACCGAAAGTGGAACCACGCCGCATTTCGCCGCCAGCAACGACCGGATTTTCTATACCGAATCCGGTGCCAATAGACGCTTGCTCGTCAGTGTCGACCTGAACGGTGAAGCCAAG
>CALDKP010000218.1 GCA_937898535.1 uncultured Sphingomonadales bacterium
TGCATTGTTGCTTGGCGCAACCGCAACCGGCGCGATGGCCTATCAAGCTGGCCGCGACCCTGCATATCAATGTGCGCGGGAAAGCGGACTGGTGGGCGAGAAGCCCGATGGCTATTTGGGTTTCGTCAGCGCGCCTTCGCCCGACATCAAGGCATTGGTGGAGGATATCAATATCAAGCGCAGAGCGGCTTATTCCAAAGAAGCGCTCGCCAATGGTGCGACCATTCAAGAAATGGCGTTGCGCACCGGATGCCGTTTGATTGCAGAGCGCACCGTGGCGGGTGAAAAATACCAGACGCCGTCGGGCCAGTGGAAAACCCGTGATTCCAGCGCACCTGAATTGGACCCGCGCTGTCCTTAATTCCGTCTTTCGCGAAACTGAAAATACCGGGCCGGGGCAGTGATGCTTCGGCGCTTTCTATTGCGACGCAACATTCTTGGCGACGCGCTGTTGACTTGACGAAGGCGCTCTCCTAAAGCGCCGATGCCTAGGCGGGGTTGCCCCGATTGCGTGGCGGTTCCGTGTGTTTATTTGGATGGAATCACATGATGTCGGACAATTCCGGGCAGGATGGCAAAGGCAAAAGTGACGCCCGGCTCGTGTCGTTAGATATGCAGCTGAAAGCGGCACGGAAAGCCGAAGCAGAACGCTCAGGTCAAGATCAGGCTCCAGCCAAAGGAATGCGGCAAGGGAACAGGGTTTTAACCGAGTTGATCGCGGGTCCTGCTGGTGGTGCTTTGGTTGGTTGGGTCTTGGACCGCTGGCTGGGTATCGCACCTGCGCTCCTGTTGACCTGCATGTTCTTGGGCATCGCAGTCGCCTTCAGGAATATAATAAGGATTTCAGCAGAGCGTCCGGACTAAACCGGGCGCTTGACGTGTATATAACAGGGTAGTGAACGTGGCAGGCGAAAGCGGCAAAATCGATCCGATGTACCAGTTCAAGATTGAGCCGCTCGCGCAGCTTAACCTTGCAGGTTACGACGTCTCCTTCACCAACTCATCGTTGTTCATGATGATCGTCCTCGGCGCGCTCTGGCTCTTCATGTGGGGCGGAATGAAGCGCGATCTGGTCCCCGGCCGCTGGCAAATGGCGGTCGAAGGCGTAACCGGCTTCGTCAACAACATGGTGTCATCCAGCGTCGGCCCCGAAGGCAAGAAATATGTGCCTTTGGTGTTCTCGCTGTTCATGTTCATCCTGATGGCGAACTTCATGGGCATGATGCCTTTTGGTATCGTCCCCGGCGTGCATCCTTTCACGATCACAAGCCATTTGACCGTCACCGCCGTGCTGGCGCTGTTCAGCTTTGGCACCGTCTTGGTTGTTGGCTTCTGGCGGCATGGCCTGCATTTCTTCAGCCTGTTTGTTCCGCATGGCACGCCATGGTGGTTGCTCTGGCTGATCCCGGTCATCGAACTATTCTCATTCATGATCCGTCCATTCAGCCTCGCGCTGCGTTTGTTCGTCGCAATGACCGCAGGGCACATCATGATGAAGGTGCTTGCCGGATTTGTGATTAACGGTCTGAATGCAGAAGCCGCTTGGGTGCCGATGATCGTCAGCTTCCCGGCCTTTGTTTTGATGATTGGTATTACCCTGCTTGAACTGCTCGTTTGTGCTATTCAGGCTTATGTTTTCGCGCTTTTGACGTCGCTGTACATCAACGACGCCGTCAATTTGCACTAAGATTTCAACCACTAAGTTTTATTTTTAACAGGAGTTATTATCATGGACGCAGAAGCAGCCCAAATGATCGGTGCCGGTCTGGCAGCAATTGGTGCCGGTATCGCCGCTGGCGGTGTTGGTAACGTTTTTAGCTCGTTCCTTCAGGGCGCGTTGCGTAACCCTGCAGCAGCTGACAGCCAGCAGGGCCGTCTGTTCATCGGCTTCGCCGCCGTCGAACTTCTCGGTCTGCTCGCGTTCGTTATCGCGATGATCCTGATCTTCGTTGCCTAATTGACGGTTTCGCCCCGGCAACCGCCGGGGCATTTCCTCAATAGGATGAGCGCGTAATATGCCACAAATTGCCCAGATTCTTGAAACTTATGCATCACAGTTTTTTTGGCTGATGATTGTCTTTGGCTTGGTCTATTTTACGATCGGTCATGGCATGCTGCCAAAAGTGGAAGCGACAATGGACGCACGTAATCGCAAGATTGCGGACGACCTTGCGGCTGCCGAACGTGCGCGTGCGGAAGCGGATGATTTGGGGGATAGTGGCGAAGCAGGACTTGCTGCTGCGCGGGCTGCGGCCCAAGCCAAAGCAAGCGATGCGAAAGCAAAAGGCGCCAAAGACGCGGATGCCCGTTTGGCGAAAGCCGATGCGGAAGTGGGCGTAAAGCTCGCCGCTGCGGAAGCCGCGCTTTCGGCTGCAACAGCCAAGGCAATGGCAAGCATTGAAACCGTGGCTGCGGACGCCGCTGCGGACATCGTTGCCAAGGTTTCGGGCGCGAAAGTTACCCCGGCACAGGCCGCAAAAGCAGTGAAGGCGGTAATGTCCAATGGCTAATCCTGCAGCATCCACCGACACAGCAGCGGCAACAACCGCCGTTGTTCCAACAGCAGACGTCGCCGCACCCGCTGCGGCGCCTACCGCTGAAACCGCCGCGCCTGCCGCGCACGCTTCGACGGAAGCACATGGCGGTGCGGAAGAGCATGTCACACCTTCGGCACTTGGCTTTGACGCCTCGATGCTGGTGGCTTTGGCGATGCTTGCAGTCATCATCTTGGCAATCTGGAAAAAAGTGCCCGCGATGATCGCCGGTGCATTGGACGGACAGATTGCCGGCATTAAGCAACAGCTGGACCAAGCAACCGCGCTGCGTGCCGAAGCTGAAAATATCAAGGTCGAGTATGAAGCAAAGGCAAAGCAGGCGGCGCTTGATGCCGATGCGATGAAAGCCTCTGCCGAAGCTGAAGCGAAACAGATTGTTGCCCGCGCAAAGACTGATGCGACCGCATTGATCGAACGCCGTGCGAAGGCGGCGGAAGAAAAGATTGCTGCTGCTGAGCGTGCCGCAATCGCGGATGTCCGCAACAAGGCCGCAAGTGCTGCTGCAGCTGCTGCAGCGCAATTGATCGCCGCGCATCATGATGCAAAAGCCGACGCAGCCTTGATCGACCAATCGATCGCTTCGCTGAACTAAGTTTGGTGGTTCCCGCGCAGGCGGGAACACAACTTCCGGACATATAATGTTGCCCCGTCCGTGCGGGAATGACGTTGTGTAGCGCACCGACCTTGCCTACATCACCCCGACATGTCCAAAGCCGACCGCCCCGATCAACCCAATGCGGCTTCTCGTTTTAACGAGGAGCAGGCGACCTATGCCGTGCGTGGTGCGGACACACCTGATCTGGAAACCGGCACAGCCGCCATCCGCAATGTCCTGAAGACCTTGCCGCTGAAACCCGGCGTGTACCGGATGCACGACGCGCGCGGCGAAATATTATATGTCGGCAAGGCGCGTGCGCTGAAGAACCGCGTCGGCAATTATGTGCAGATCGACCGCTTGCCCAACCGCCTGCGCAGAATGGTTGCGCTGACGCGTTCGATGACGATTGTGACCACCAACAGCGAGGCGGAGGCCCTGTTGTTGGAGGCGCAGCTGATCAAGCGTTATCGCCCGGCCTATAATGTGCTGCTGCGCGACGACAAAAGCTTCCCCTTCATCCTGCTGCGCGCAGACCATAAATTCCCGCGTATCCAGAAACATCGCGGTGCACGGCGGAACAAGGGGCATTATTACGGCCCCTTTGCCAGCGCGGGGTCGGTCAACCAGACGCTGAATGCGCTGCAAAAGCTGTTCCTGTTGCGCAGCTGTTCGGACAGTTTTTTCAACAACCGCGACCGGCCATGCCTGTTGTATCAAATCAAGCGCTGTTCCGCGCCATGCGTTGGCCGGATTGATGACCAATCTTATGACGGCCTGGTTGCTGATGCCAAATCCTTCCTCGACGGCAAATCTTCTGCGGTGCAGGCAAAGCTGGCGAAGGAAATGGAGGGCGCGGCCGAAGCGCTCGATTTCGAACGCGCCGCCATGCTGCGCGACCGGCTGAAGGCGCTGACATTCATTCAAGGGTCGCAGGCGATTAACGCGCAGGGCGTTGGCGATGCGGATATCTTTGCCTTGGCCCACCGCAATGGCGTGATGGGTATTCAGGCGTTTTTCATTCGCGGCGGGCAAAATTGGGGGCATCGTTCGTTTTTCCCGTCACATGTGGCCGAAATGACCGAGGATGAGGTGTTCACCAGCTTCCTCGCGCAATTTTACGAAGATGTGCCGCCCGCAAAATGCATATTGCTCGACCGCGAACTGACCGAAGCGGATTTGTTGGCGGAGGCATTGTCCGAACGTGCCGAGCGCAAGATTGAAATCAGCGTGCCACAACGTGGCGACCGCGTCCGGCTGGTTAAACAGGCCACGCGCAATGCCGAAGAGGCGTTGGACCGGCGCTTGGCAGAGAGCACGACGCAGGGCAAGTTGCTGCAAGAGGTGGCGGACCTGTTTGAACTGCCCGAGCCACCCCGCCGGATCGAAATTTACGACAACAGCCATATTCAGGGCAGCAATGCGCTTGGCGCGATGGTCGTTGCCGGACCCGAAGGCTTTATCAAGGGCCAGTATCGCAAGTTTAACATCAAACAGGCCGCGACCGACGATGACTTTGCGATGATGCGCGAGGTGTTCCAGCGCCGCTTTGCGCGTGCGCAGGAAGATGATCCCGACCGCGACAGCGGGCAGTGGCCTGACTTGGTGCTGATTGACGGCGGCAAGGGGCAGATGAGCAGCGTGAAGGCTGCGCTGGAGGAAATCGGTGTTGATGACGTGCCATTGATCGCCATTGCCAAAGGCCCGCATCATGGCCGCGACGGCCGCGAGGTTTTCCACTTCCCCGACGGACGCGAATTGACCTTACCGGTGAACGCGCCCGTCCTATTCTACCTGCAGCGCCTGCGCGATGAGGTGCACCGTTACGCCATTGGTGCGCACCGTGCGAAACGCAGCAAGGCGATAACCGTCAGCCCGCTGGACGAAGTGCCCGGCGTCGGGCCTTCGCGTAAAAAGGCCCTCTTGCTGCATTTCGGCACCGCGCGCGCCGTGCGCAATGCCAGCCTTGAAGACTTGCAGAAAGCGCCGGGGGTTTCCGCTGCCGTGGCGCAGACGGTGTATGATTTCTTCCATGCGGACGGATGATGTGGCCTTGCAGTTGTTCAGCAGCTGATTAGAAAGGCGGGTAGGGGAGAATATCATGCCAAATATCCGCGCCAACAATATCGATATATATTATGAGGAAAACGGCCCCGCCGATGGTCCGGTGATCCTGCTCGTCATGGGCCTTGGTGCGCAAATGATTGCGTGGCCGGACGAGTTTATTGATGGTCTCGTCGCCAAGGGGCATCGCGTTATCCATTATGATAATCGGGACGTTGGCCTTTCGCAGCGGATCGACGGGGCAAAGACTCCAAATCTGGTCTGGACAATGTTGAAGGCACGCTTCGGCTTGCCCGTGCGCGTTCCTTACACGCTGACCGATATGGCAGCAGACGGCATTGGGTTGCTCGATGCGCTGGGCATCGACAAAGCGCATGTGGCCGGCGCGTCGATGGGCCGGATGATCGTCCAATTGATGGCGGCGAACCATCGTGAGCGCCTGCTGAGCATGACGTCGATCATGTCCTCCAGCGGTAAGCCGGGCCTTCCGGGCGCGCGTGCAGATATCCAGAAGAGCTTCATGGTCAAGCGCCCGCCCGACGCGAGTCGTGACGAAGCGGTGGCATTCGGCACCGAACTGGTGCGGTCGTTTTCCTATCCCGATCCGGCTCGCCCTGAGAATGCCCATGCCGAATTGACCGCCAAGGCTTTCGACCGTGGCTATTACCCCGTGGGGACAAGGCGGCAATTGCTCGCGATTATCGCGGATGGCAGCCGGGTCGAACGCTTGAAGACAATCACGACGCCGACTTTGGTGGTGCATGGCGGCGCTGATCCGCTTGTACCCAAAGAAGGCAGCGAGGATATCGCCCGTCACATTCCCGGCGCGCGTTTGGAGATCATCGACGAAATGGCGCATGATCTCCCGCCCTCGCAAGTGGGCCGCATGGTGGATTTGATCGCCGGACACGCCAAGCAAGCGCATCGATAAAAATGCTGCACTGCACAATTTATGCTTGCACGCACCGGTTGGTTCGATAGTCTAAGCCGATGACGACCAACCAATTGCTGCTTGAGGCTATCGCGCTCAAAAAATGTGTGACCGCCACCTATAATAATGTGGCGATGAAGCTTGCGCCGCACGTGCTCTATTCCAAGAATAATGCGCTGTTTATCGACGCGATTACGCTCGAAAAACATGGCGAGCCGCCGCGTGAGAAAAAGCTGGGTGCGTTTCATTTGCTTGGCCTCAACGATTTGAAACTGACCGAGCAATTGTTCGAAATGGACCCCTTATTCGAAGCCGGCGCGGAAAAATATGCAGGCGTGACGTTGTTCATGATCAGCGGCGAGCAGGGCGACGCAGGATAGAGCTTCCCCTCATGCCGCAGTGTTGGCATGAGGGCGTATGGACATAACGGCATCCGCGATCATTTGTGCAGTCCGTAATCACGGCGAAACCGGCGCCATCGTGCGCGCGTTTTCCGAAGATTACGGCATGCTTGCGGGCTATGTGCAAGGCGCGCGGGGGCGGCAATTGCGGCCTGTGCTGATCCCCGGCAATGTCATCACCGGCGAATGGCGCACGCGCATAACGGGGCAGCTGGCGCGCCTGACGCCGGAACCGCTGCACAGCCGCGCGCATTTACTGGGCGAGCCGTTGGCGATTGCCGCGATTGACTGGGTCACCGCGCTGACCGCGGCGACGCTGGCCGAAGGCGTGCCTTATCCCCGCGTGTACAGCGCGTGCGACGGGTTGCTGTCGGCGATTGAGCTGGCGCCTGCCGCACGGGTTTGGGCGGGGGCCATTGCGCAATATGAAACCTTATTGCTGGCCGAACTTGGCTATGCCGAAGATTATGACGCCGACAGCGCACCGGTGGCGATGATGGCGCAAAACCGAAAGCGTTTGGTCGCGCATGTTCTGGGCGACCGCCGCGCCGATGTCATGGCCGCGCGTGAACGGTTGGTGGACCGCCTGAAAAGGGCAGTTGCATAACCGCGCCGCACTTGGCAGGGGAGGCATGATTACAACACCGTAGCCCTGAGCCTGTCGAAGGGCGTTGAAAGGCATTGCCATATCGACAGGCGTGCTTCGACAGGCTCAGCACTACGGTTTCTTTTGAGGAATGCCGCCTTGTTAGTTGCCTTATTACCCGGGGACGGAATTGGTCCCGAAGTCATCACCCAAGCACGGCGCGTATTGGACGCTCTGGCTATCGACGGATTGACCTTCGAAGACGCGTTGGTTGGCGGCGCGGCCTATAAGGCGACCGGCCATCCGCTGCCCCCCGAAACGCTGGACCTTGCAAAGCGCGCGGACGCGATATTGTTTGGTGCGGTGGGCGACCCCGATTGCGACGCGTTGGAACGGCATTTGCGGCCTGAACAGGCGATATTGGGGCTGCGCAAGGAACTGTCCTTATTTGCCAATTTGCGGCCCGCGACCTTGTTTCCCGAACTGGCGGACGCCAGCGCGCTTCGTCCCGAGGTCGCCACACAGATCGACATGATCATCGTGCGCGAATTGAATGGTGATGTGTATTTCGGTGAAAAAGGCATGCGCAAAACCACCGATGGCAAGCGCGAAGGCTATGACATCATGTCCTATAATGAGGATGAAGTGCGCCGCATTGCCCGCGTCGGATTTGAAACCGCGATGGCGCGCGGCAAGAAATTATGCTCGGTCGACAAGGCCAATGTGCTCGAAACCTCGCAACTGTGGCGCGATGTGGTGATTGAAACCCACGCCGAATATCCCGAAGTCACGCTCAGCCATATGTATGTCGACAATTGCGCGATGCAGTTGGTGCGCAACCCCGGCCAGTTTGACGTGATCGTCACCGGCAATTTGTTTGGCGATATCCTGTCCGATCAGGCGAGCATGTGTGCGGGATCGATTGGCATGCTGCCCAGCGCCTCGCTCGATAGCAACCAAAAGGGCCTGTATGAGCCCATCCACGGCAGTGCGCCCGATATTGCGGGGCAGGGCAAGGCGAACCCGTTGGCGACAATCTTGTCCGCCGGGATGATGCTGCGTTACTCGCTCAACTTGCCCGCGATGGCCGACCGCATTGACGCGGCGGTCGCCAAAGCACTCGCTGCCGGTGCCCGCTCGCCCGACCTTGGTGGGACGATGTCCACCAGCGAAATGGGCGACGCGGTGCTTGCTGCCTTGACCTGAACCCTACACTCTCCGAAAAGCGAACTTATGAAGAAAACGACTGGCCAGAATCGCGAAATCACCCGGCATTGGCGTCCTGCCACACAGGCCGTGCGCGGTGGCACATGGCGTAGCGAACATGGCGAGACGTCGGAGGCTTTGTTCCTCTCGTCTGGCTTTACCTATGATGATGCGGAAACCGTAGCGGCCCGTTTTGCGGGTGAGCAGGACGGCATGACCTATTCGCGGTTGCAAAACCCGACGGTGCAAATGCTGGAGGAACGCATTGCGCTGATGGAAGGGGCCGAGGCGTGCCGCGCGCAAGCCACGGGCATGGCCGCGATGACGACGGCTTTGCTGTGCCAATTGTCGCAAGGTGACCATGTGGTCGCCGCGCGCGCGGCCTTTGGCTCGTGCCGTTGGTTGACGGACACGTTGCTGCCCAAATGGGGTATCAGCACGACCACCATCGACAGCCGCGACAATGACGCATGGAAAGCGGCGATTCAGCCGAACACAAAAGTGTTCTTCTTTGAAACGCCCGCCAACCCGACGATGGACATTGTCGACATGGCCTATGTCTGCGGCCTCGCCAAAGAACATGGCATCACCACTGTGGTCGACAACGCCTTTGCCACCAGCGTGCTGCAACGGCCGATGGATTATGGCGCAGATGTTGTCGCCTATAGCGCAACGAAGCTGATGGACGGGCAGGGCCGCGTGCTTGCCGGCGCCGTCTGTGGTTCGCAACAATGGATGGATGACGTGCTGTTGCCGTTTCAGCGCAACACCGGACCCAATCTGTCGCCATTCAACGCTTGGGTCGTGCACAAGGGTTTGGAAACGCTGGAACTGCGCGCCATGCGGCAGTCGGAAAATGCGCTTATTGTCGGAAAATTCCTTGAAGGCCGCGTGCCGCATATCATGCATCCCGGCCTTGCCAGCCACCCGCAACATAATCTCGCCATGAGCCAGATGAAAGCCTGCGGACCCATCTTTGCATTTGAAGTCGATGGTGGCCGCAAGCAGGCGCACGCCCTGCTCAATGCGCTGCAGCTGATCGATATCTCGAACAATATCGGCGATGCGCGCAGCCTGATGTGCCACCCTGCGTCGTCCACCCACCATGGCATGGGCCCCGAAGGCCGCGAAGCCATGGGCGTTGGCGAAGGCATGATCCGCATCAATGTCGGCTTGGAAGATCCTGCCGATCTGATCGACGATCTGGATCAGGCGCTCAGGGCCGCGGGATTGTGACGAGCATCCTCGATTCCTTCTTCGCGGTCAGCGCAACGACCGAGGGCGTGACCGTCCGCGTGTCACCCAATTTTCTGCAAGAGCAATCGGCTCCGGCGCAAGGCCGCTGGTTTTGGTCCTATCATATCCGCATCGAAAATGGCGGCGATGAACCCGTGCAATTGATGACGCGGCATTGGCGCATCACCGACGGTCGCGGCACGATCAACCATGTCGATGGCGATGGCGTGGTCGGCGAACAGCCCTTGCTGAAGCCCGGCGAGAGCCATGATTATGTGTCAGGCTGCCCACTGCCCACACCCAGCGGCATGATGGAAGGGCAATATCGTTTCATCCGCGAAGATGGCACGACCTTCCTTGCCGAAATTCCACGCTTTACGCTGGTCGCCCCGGCTTCGGCGCGTTGAGCATCCGATGAAGCGGACGCATCTGCCCCTTAATGGTTTGCGCGTGCTGGACGCTTCGGCGCGGCATTTAAGCTTTACCAAGGCGGCGGACGAACTTGCGGTGACGCCAGCGGCCGTAGGTCAACAGATCCGCGCGCTGGAAGATATGTTGGGCGTCGTTCTTTTCCGCCGGACGCCCAAGGGGCTTGAGCTCACGGACGAGGCGACAAACGGCCTTGATGCGCTGCGTGCAGGCTTTTTGCAGTTTGAAGAATCGGTCCGTGCGATGCAGGCGGGGCAATCGTCCAATTCGCTGACCATCGCCGCGCCGCGGGACTTTACCGCCAAATGGCTGGCCGCGCGGTTGGCAAAATTCAGCAAGGCGAACCCCGGCACCCGCTTCACTTTGGTTGCAGCGGACGAGGCTGTCGACTTTACCGAAGCCAATCTCGACCTCGCCATCCGCTTGACCGAGGGCCCGGGCGAGCATGAAGGTGTGCGGTTGGGGGCTGGTGCATTTGTTCGTGTCGGTGGTCCTGAAGGTGGCGCGACCACGCCGATCAGTTGGCCGGGTTGCCCTGTGGCAGACGGTTCTGCCGCACTTCGGCTTGGCGATGCCGGCCTCGCGATCGACGCGCGCCGTGAACGGCCGCAGCAGCCAGTAGGCGTCGTCGTGAACCTGCGGCGCCCGCTGAGGATCGAGGTCGCGGCCCCTCCCGAAGAGTGCGGTAGATC
>CALDKP010000219.1 GCA_937898535.1 uncultured Sphingomonadales bacterium
GCGATCCATGGTTGCAACCGGCATGTTCATGGCAAGCGGATTTGTGACCGTAGGGCTTCTTCACGCTGGAGGTTGGCTATGACCCGGGCGCTCATCGCATTGCTCTCTGGCCTGTTGTTCGGGGCCGGTCTTGCCTATTCGGGCATGTCTGATCCTGCCCGGGTTCAGGCGTTTCTGGACCTGTTTGGCCAATGGGATCCAACGCTCGCTTTCGTCATGGGTGGCGCCATGCTGCCAATGGCCGTGGCTTGGGTCATTAAATCGCGACTGTCGGTACCGCTTGCCGCGCCAACGTTCGATTTACCAGGCACGACCAAGCTCGATCGCCCGCTCGCTTTTGGGGCGATATTGTTTGGAATGGGCTGGGGCATTGCCGGCCTTTGCCCCGGGCCTGCACTGGCTGACTTGGCGATTGCGCCGGGCGATGTCGCGCCATTTGTCGTTGCAATGTTTGTCGGCATGGCCGTGCAGCGCTTCGTACCTTTTACAACCCAAAAAACAAAACAGGCGGGGGCCTAAATGACGTTCAAATCCATCACGCCAAACTTTTCTGTCTCAGCGCAATTGACGCCAGAAGACGTGCATCATGCCGCCGCACAGGGTTTTAAATCGGTCATCTGCAACCGGCCAGATGGCGAAGAGGCGGGGCAACCATCCGCCGCCGCCATTCAGAAAGAAGCAGAAGCCCGTGGCCTGTCATTCACGTATCTTCCGGCCGTGTCAGGCGCGGTTACAGGCGATGATGCGGCCAAGATGAAAGCGGCCCTTGCCGATATGCCATCCCCCATTCTTGCCTATTGCCGTTCCGGCGCGCGTTCCAGCAAACTTTGGGAAATGGCGACAAAAGGTCAGGACAAAATGCCATCCTCCACCAAAATCTATGATGTGGTTATCGTGGGCGGCGGCAGTGCCGGAATCGCCACAGCCTCCAGCCTCCTCAAACGCAACCGGCAGCTATCGGTCGCCGTAATCGAACCGTCAGAAGACCATTATTATCAGCCCGGCTGGACTATGGTTGGGGCGGGCGTGTTCTCGGCTGAATTCACCAAGCGCACCGAAAAATCGGTCATGCCCAAAGCGGTTGACTGGATTAAGAAGGCCGCCTCTGGCTTTGCGCCTGAGGACAATAAAGTGCTCCTCGCCGATGGCAGTTCGGTTGCCTATCGCGTGCTGGTGGCATGCCCCGGCATTAAGCTGGATTGGGAAGCTATCGATGGCTTGACCGAAACGCTCGGTCAAAATGGCGTAACGTCCAACTATCGTTACGACCTTGCCCCATATACCAACCGCCTTGTGAAGGATTTCAAGCAAGGTCGCGCGCTGTTCACGCAGCCGCCGATGCCGATCAAATGTGCAGGCGCACCGCAAAAATCAATGTATCTGTCGTGCAGCGCGTGGGAGCGTGCCGGGGTGTTAAAAGACATCGATGTGCAATTCCATAACAGCGGCGCAGTGCTGTTCGGGGTCGCGGCCTATGTCCCCGCATTGATGGAATATATTGAACGCTATGACGCGCACTTAAATTTTGAATCGAAGCTCGTTGCGATCGATGGCCCTGCCAAAATTGCGACATTTGAACAGAAACGCGGGGACGTCGTCACGCGGGTCAAGGAAAAGTTCGACATGATCCATGTCGTTCCGCCGCAAGTCGCACCAGATTTTGTGCGCAACAGTCCGCTGGCTGCCGCAAGTGGCTTTATCGAGGTCAATGAAGCGACATTGCAGCATCTGCGTTATGCAAATGTCTTCGCCTTGGGCGACGCCTGCTCTTCATCAAACGCCAAGACAATGGCGGCGGCACGCAAGCAAGCGCCAGTGGTCGCTGTGAACGTATTGGCTGCTCTTGAGGGCAAGCCACCTGTCGCAGATTATGACGGCTATGGCAGTTGCCCGTTGACGGTCGAGCGCGGCAAGATTGTGCTCGCCGAATTTGGTTATGGCGGAAAATTGCTGCCGAGCTTCCCGAATTGGTTGATTGACGGCACGCGTCCATCGCGCCTGTCATGGCTGTTAAAGGATACCATCCTTCCGCCAATTTACTGGCACGGTATGCTCAAAGGGCATGAATGGATGGTCAAACCCCACAAAATCGGCGCGGCGTAACCGATATGAAATTGGCGCGCTATTTACCGATATTGGAATGGGGACGCGGCTATGGCGGCGTGACGTTGACCAATGACTTGGTCGCCGCCGCAATCGTCACGATCATGCTCATTCCGCAAAGCCTGGCTTATGCCATGTTGGCGGGCTTGCCACCGGAAATAGGGCTATACGCGTCTATTCTTCCTATCATTGCATATGCCCTGTTCGGGACGAGCCGCGCACTCGCCGTTGGCCCCGTAGCGGTGATTTCGCTGATGACTTTGACGGCAGCGAGCGCCGTTGCTGCACCGGGTAGCGCCGAATTTATCGCCGCCACACTTGTCCTCGCGTTGCTGTCCGGGCTGATCCTGATTGTGATGGGCGTGTTGCGTCTGGGTTTTCTCGCGAACCTGTTATCGCACCCTGTGGTGTCGGGGTTTATCACCGCGAGCGGTATCATCATTGCCACCAGCCAACTCAAGTCGCTGCTGGGCATTAAGGCGTCGGGTGAGGCATTGCCCGAGCTGGTCACGACATTGATCGAAAATGCAAAGGATACCAATCCTTACACCCTTGCGATTGGCGTGATTGCGACCGGATTTCTATTCTGGGTGCGCAAGGGTTTGAAACCCATGCTCGTCGGTTTCGGGCTGGCGGCGCGGCCCGCTGATCTTGTTGCCAAAGCCGGCCCCATCGTTGCGGTCGCACTGTCGATTTTGGTCGTCATCACTTTCGATCTTGAAGCCAAAGGCGTGAAGGTGGTGGGCGACATCCCGCAGAGCTTGCCGCCCTTTACCGTTCCCTTATTCGACGCGGAACTATGGCAGCGACTGGCCGTTCCTGCTTTATTGCTCAGCATCATTGGGTTTGTGGAATCGGTCTCTGTCGCGCAAACGCTCGCAGCGAAAAAGCGGCAACGCATTGTTCCGGACCAGGAACTCATTGGCCTTGGCGCAGCCAATGTCGCCGCGGCTTTTTCGGGCGGCTATCCCGTCACGGGCGGATTTGCCCGCTCGGTCGTCAACTTTGATGCGGGCGCAGAAACGCCAGCCGCAGGTGCGTTCACGGCGGTTGGCATATTGCTGGCGGCCCTGTTCCTCACGCCATTGCTCGCCTCTCTTCCCATCGCGACATTGGCAGGTACTATCATCGTTGCGGTCTTGAGCCTCGTCGATTTTAAAACGCCGCGCGCGATCTGGCATTATTCCAAAGCGGATTTTGCAGCGATGGCGGCGACGATAATGGTCACCCTCCTGATTGGCGTTGAACCCGGCGTGATGGCTGGCGTCGGCCTGAGCCTCGCATTGTTCCTCTGGCGCGCCTCACGGCCACATGCCGCCATTGTTGGACGGGTTCCCGAGACGGAGCATTTCCGAAATGTGAAACGCCACAAGGTGTTCACCGACCCGCGCATCCTGACCATTCGCATCGATGAAAGCCTGACCTATCTCAACGCCCGTTGGTTGGAAGAGTTTGTGCTGGAGGAGATTGCCGCACATCCTCAACTCAAGCATCTCATCCTGATGGCTTCGGCGGTCAACGCGATTGATGCATCAGCACTGGAAAGCATCGAAGCCATCAATCACCGCATGGCCGATGCCGGTGTGAGTCTGCATCTCTCCGAAGTCAAAGGCCCAGTGATGGACGCGCTCGAGCGCGGGCATTTTCTGCATGAACTTACCGGACGGGTGTGGCTTTCACAAAATGAAGCTTTTGAGGCGGTGCTGGAAATAGCCAATCGCGAAGAAGAAACGCAAAAGCCAGCCGATTTGTGGATGGCAAGGGGACTGATATGATGATCGAACAGGAATGGGCAATAATTCTGGCCCGCATACAATTTGCTTTTACCGTAAGCTTCCACTTTCTGTTCCCGGCGTTCTCGATTGGGCTCGCGAGCTTTCTTGCGGTTCTTGAGGGGTTATGGCTCAAAACCGGTGAAGGCGTTTACGCTAATCTCTATCGTTACTGGCTGAAGATATTCGCAGTCGTTTTTGCGATGGGCGTCGTCTCGGGTATTGTCATGTCCTATCAATTCGGCACCAACTGGTCGGTATTTTCGGACAAGGCCGGACCCGTCATCGGGCCGTTAATGGCCTATGAAGTGCTGACGGCATTCTTTTTGGAGGCCGGCTTTTTGGGTGTCATGCTTTTTGGCATCAACAAGGTTGGGCGTAAGCTCCACTTTGTTGCGACGCTGGCTGTGGCCATCGGCACCTTCATTTCGGCCTTCTGGATATTGTCGGTGAACAGTTGGATGCAAACACCGGTGGGATATGAGATTGCGGCCAATGGTCAGTTCATGCCCGGTGATAGCTGGTGGACCATCATCTTTAACCCCAGCTTCCCGTATCGCCTCGTCCACACTTTACTGGCGGCCTATCTGACAACTGCCTTTGCCGTGGGCGCGGTTGGTGCGTGGCATTTGTTGAAAGACAAGGCCAATCCGGGCGCGCGCAAAATGTTCTCGATGGCAATGTGGATGGCGGCCATCGTTGCGCCGCTTCAGGTTGTGGCGGGTGACTTCCACGGCATTAACACGTTGGAACATCAACCGGCTAAAGTGATGGCGATGGAGGGGCATTATCAAAGCCATCCCGACGGTGCGCCATTGATATTGTTTGGCATTCCCAACAGCAAAGAGCGGACGGTCGATTACGCCATTGAAATTCCCAAAGCATCGTCGTTGATCTTGAAGCACGACTTGAATGCGCCGCTCGCTGGGCTTGATACCACCCCCGACGCAGACGAGCCGCCGGTTGGTATTGTGTTCTGGGCTTTCCGGATCATGGTCGGTCTCGGCATGGCGATGGTGGCCATCGGCATGTGGAGCCTGCTCGCGCGGGCAAGAAAGCAGCTATATGAATGGTCGTGGCTCCATAAGGCCGCATTATTGATGGGCCCGTCTGGCTTCATTGCCGTGCTTGCCGGCTGGGTCGTGACCGAAGTTGGACGGCAACCTTTCACGATCTATGGCGTGTTGCGCACAGTTGATAGCGCATCGCCATTGGATGCACCCGCGGTTGCTTTTTCGCTTCTCGCCTTTGTCGTCGTGTATTTCGCAGTGTTCGGCATGGGCATTTGGTATTTGCTGCGCTTGATGAAGAAACCACCGGAGGCCCATGAAAGCGCGCTCGATGGTGCCCCTATCCGAAGCGCAGGCATCACACCTGCACCAGCGGTATTGGAAGGAACATCGGCATGATCGATCTGACAGTCATTTGGGCCAGCATCATTGGCTTTGCCATCATTGCTTATGTCGTCATGGACGGCTTTGACCTTGGCATCGGGATATTGTTTCCCTTTTTCAAAGTGGGCAAGGACCGCGATACCGCGATGAACAGTATCGCGCCTGTCTGGGACGGCAACGAAACATGGCTGGTGATGGGGGTAGGCGGTTTGCTCGCGGCCTTCCCGCTGGCTTACGCCATCATTTTGCCTGCGCTCTATGCACCGATGATTGCGATGCTGCTCGGCCTTGTGTTTCGCGGCGTTGCGTTCGAATTTCGCTGGCGCGATCCGGCACATCGCGAACTTTGGGATCGCGCATTCACGCTGGGCTCGTTCATTGCCACCTTCGCGCAAGGGATAGCGCTTGGCGCGCTGCTCCAAGGTATCACCGTTGAAGGCCGTTCCTACGCAGGTGGATGGTGGGAATGGCTATCGCCATTTAGCATCTTGACCGGCTTGGGGCTGGTCGTCGGCTATGCGCTTTTGGGCGCGTGCTGGCTGAACTGGAAAACTGAGGGGGCATTGCAGCGTCAGGCGGTCACATATGCCGGACGGCTGGGCATTAGCTTGCTATTGATGATCGGCGTGATCAGCCTCGCCACGCTGACGCTTGAGGCGCAATATTATCTGCGTTGGTTGAGCTATCCGGGCGTATTGGCAACGGCGATAGTGCCGATTGCCACCATCGCCGTGACATTCCTTTTCTATCGCAGCCTGCGTCAGACCAAAGACGCGCAGCCCTTTTTCTGGGCACTCGCCTTGTTCGGCTTATGCCTGATTGGCCTTGGCATTTCAATTTGGCCAAACGTCATTCCAGCGCGGGTCACCATCTGGGAAGCCGCGGCGCCACATCGCAGCCAAGTCTTTATGTTGATCGGCGCGTCTATCATGGTTCCGATCATCGTCGCCTACACCGCATGGTCCTATTGGGTGTTCCGGGGCAAAGTCGGCCACGACGGATATCATTGATGCCGCGCGCCAAACAATTGGGCTGGTTCTTTGGAATTTGGCTGCTGAGCGTCGCGGCGCTGGCGATCATCGGGAGTGCTATCCGTTGGGTGTTGCTCTAAAAGGTTGAATGAGGAGTGGCGCAAAAATGACCGAGATGAACAACGGCCCCGAAGCGTTGAAGGGCGAAGATTGGGCGGGCGAGATGGGTGCCAAATGGCTTGCCAATCTCGCATGTTTTGAGGGCATGATTGCCCCCATTGGTGAAGCGCTTCTTAGGCAAGCCGATTTCAAACCCGGCGAGCGTGTGCTTGATATCGGCTGCGGTGGCGGCGGAACGACAATTGCCATCGCAAAGGCCGTCGCGCCTTCCGGCGAAGTTGTTGGCATCGACATTTCGCCCGACTTGACGACCGCGTCTATGCGGCGTGCCAAAGACGCTGGAGTAACCAACATTGGGTTCATCTGCGCTGATGGAGCCACGGTCCAGCTCGAAGATTCCCCGTTTGACAGGCTCTTTTCGCGCTTTGGCAGTATGTTTTTTCCCGAACCGCATAAGGCTTTTGCAAATTTGCACTCTCTGCTGCGTCCCGGTGCGCGGATTGATCTGGCGGTATGGGGCCCACCACGGAACAATTTGTGGATGATGGAAATGATGGGCGTCGTCCGCCGCTATGTCGATATACCCCCGGCCGTTCCCCGCGCACCCGGCCCATTCGCGTTTGAAGACCTCAACTATCTGAACGAAATTCTTCCGAGCGGCGGTTTTTCGGCAGCCAGCGTCGTGGCCTATAATGGACTTCAACCGATTGGTGGCGTGAACGCCACACCTCGCGAGGCGGTATCGTTCGTGCTGTCTTCAATGGCTGTTGGACGCGCGCTAGGGGAACAAGGTGCAGATGTTCGAGCGGCAGCCGAAACGGATTTGGTCGAGCTTTTCCAGAAGCATTATGTAGCCGGGCAAGGCGTGATGATGCAGGGTAAGGCTTGGCTCGTGTCGGCGACTGCTTAGAGATGATTTTTTGTCTGAAACGAGGCTTTCTCCAACCTGAGCGAACGGCCTGTATGTTAGCGAGAACTGCTAAGCGTTCCGAGCGGTCTAACGGCAGCTATGTATCGGTCGATGTGTGAATGCAGACAGTCCGTTCCCAGCCCAATTCTAGCTGTCAGCCACTTGAGGAAATGAAAACTAACCGACAAGCTGTCACATATGTCCGAAGCATCCACAATCTTGTCGACAAAGGACACGCGGCCAGACCGCCAATCGACAGCTATTCATTTATTCACGCCCATAAACACTATGCTTGCTACCAACTGAAAATTGGAAAATTCGCAGCCACGTAAAAGTACTACAAACGATTGCATGCCTTCGCAAACTATGCAAATATCTTTCCAATAAATCAGAATTTTGGGGAGGATATCACATGCAAATCGCTGGCAAGCCGCGATTGTCGCTCCTGAGAATCATCGAGATGAACATTGGCTTTTTTGGCCTGCAGTTCAGTTTCGGTCTGCAACAGGCCAATATGGGCCCAATTTACGGCTTCCTTGGGGCAGATGAGGCGACAATGCCATTGCTATGGCTTGCGGGGCCGATGACGGGCCTCATCATTCAACCCATTGTTGGGGCGATGAGTGACCGGACTAATTCGCGTTATGGCCGCCGGACGCCCTATTTCCTCATTGGCGCGATCCTCTGCACCATCTGCCTGTTTCTGATGCCTTACAGCGCGGCCCTCTGGATGGCGGCGTCGCTGCTTTGGATATTGGATGCTGGCAATAATATTACGATGGAACCCTATCGGGCCTATGTCGCTGACAGGTTAGTGCCGGAGCAACGTGCTGTGGGCTTCCTGACCCAAAGCGCCTTTACCGGACTGGCGCAAACGCTGTCTTATCTGGCGCCGACATTGCTGACATCGTTCGTCGCCAAAGATGTACTCGATGACAATGGCATCCCAGTCATTGTCCGCATCGCTTTCATTATCGGCGCGATTCTGTCTATTTCGACGATTATTTGGTCGTTCTGGCGTGTGCCCGAGCTGCCTTTGACCGATGCGGAAAAAGCGACCATCGATGCCAAGCCGATGACGGTGAAGGCAACGATGATGGAAATTGTTGATGCTATCCGTGATATGCCAAAGCCGATGCGGCAATTGGCCGTTGCTATGCTGTGTCAATGGTACGCTATGTTCGCGTATTGGCAATATATAAGCTTTGCCGTGGGTCGGTCGATATATGACACTAGCGATCCCACAAGTGCCGCATTTCGGGACGCGACGCTCACGGCGCAGCAGGCCGGCGCTTTGTATAATTTCATCGCCTTTTTGGGCGCCTTGTTGTTGATTCCAATTGTGACGCGATTGGGCGCTCGCCTGACACATGCCATTTGTTTGGCGGCATCGGGCATCGCCATGTTGCTGTTGCCGGGGGCCGACACGCCCACGGCGCTTTTTGTGTTGATGATCGGCATCGGTATCGGTTGGGCTGGGATGATGGGGAATACCTACGTCATGTTGGCCGATTGCATTCCATCGGATCGAACGGGAACATATATGGGCATTTTCAACATGTTCATCGTGATACCAATGTTGATCCAGTCGCTCACAATGCCATTGATCTATCGACCGTTACTAGGGGGAGATCCGCGGAATGTGTTGTTGTTGGGCGGCGTGCTGATGATAATGGGGGCGGCGGCCACATTGTTCATCAAGGCAGGCAATCGGGCGCCGGTTGAAAGAAACTCCTTTGACGGATAAGGATGCGGGAAGGGGTTCTTTGCCATGATGCAAAAGAACGGTTCAGCGAATTTTCGCAAGATAAAAGGGTGAATGAAGCGGATGGCTAATCAGGGCCGGATGACAATGAGTGGCCTTGCGAAATTGTCAGGCGTTGACATTTCCACGGTCTCCCGCGCGCTGAATGACAGCCCTTTGGTCAATGGCAAAACCAAAGACCATATCCTGAAGCTTGCGCATGAAACCGGCTATGCGATCAACGCCCGGGCTCGCAATCTGCGCAAGCAATCCAGCCAGACATTGGGTATCGTGATCCCCGTTTATCCGGGTTCTCAACAAAATCTCTCCGATCCGTTCTTTCTGGAAATGATCGCTGCTGTGTCTCAGGCGGCGGCAAAATTTGATTATGACCTCATCATCAACCTGCCCAATAGCCCGTCGGAAATTGCCGAGCGGCGCTTGCTATTGTCCGGAAAAGCAGATGGCTTAATTGTTATCGGGCAAGCCGGACGCATTGAAAGATTGCGGTCATTGGGTGATGCCGCTGACCGTGTTGTGGTGTGGGGTGGCATGATCGACGCCGCCGACTATACGCTGGTCGGCAGCGATAACTTCGAAGGCGGGCGACTTGTCGGAGAGCATCTCAAGAATATCGGCCGTCACAGGGTCGCGTTCTTGGGCGACATAGACCTTCCGGAGGTCGAGTTGCGTTACAATGGCTTGACTTCAGTTTGGAATGGTGACGGCGCTGACCCTTCCGTGATGCATGTACGGTCCTCCTTTGATGGGCATGAAGCCTATCGCCAAACGCTGGCTTTGTGTGAAGGTGCGCAAAGCTTCGATGCCATTTTTGCGGCGTCCGACGTGTTGGCCATTGCCGCAATCCATGCTTTGCAGTCCAAAGGCCTTCGCGTGCCCGAAGATGTCGCTGTCGTAGGGTATGACAATATCGGGCAGGCGGCCATGATTTCTCCCGGCTTGACGACCATTGATCAGAACATCAAATTGGGTGGCGAAATTCTGGTCAATACGCTTATCGAAAAGATTGCGGGCAATACTGTCCGTGCAACCTTGACGCCCACAAAGCTTGTGATTCGCGGCAGTACGGTCGGCGATTAATTTTCAAACCGTCGGCATCCAGCGAAGCCTGTGGGGTGCAATTCGTGCTTCACTCGGAAATCTGACATAATATTCTGTAATATATAGAATATTTCTCAATATTTCCCAATAAAACGAGCTTTGCAATCGGTTGTATTTTTTGATTGCAATCGTTTGTTTTTACGAATATCCATTAATAACAACGTCAATAATTGTGCCAGAATAAATGGCGAATTTGGGAGGATATCTTAGATGAAGTTGATCCATCGCGTCTTGATGACATCAGTGGCTACCACAGCCTTTTTTAGCGCGAGTGCCTATGCACAAACCGAGGAAGCGGCGGCAGAAAATGATGCCATTGTTGTCACCGGCGTGATTTCGTCCGCGGGCCAAAACAAAATCGACACCTCGATTTCAGTTTCATCCTTGGGTGCTGATGCGATCGCAGACAGCAATCCGACTAACCTTGCGGAAGTTTTCCGTCAGCTGCCGGGTATTCGTTCAGAAAGCTCGTCCGGTGGTGGCAATTCCAACATCAACGTCCGCGGGATACCTATTTCAACCGGCGGGGCAAAATTCCTGTCGCTTCAAGAAGACGGCCTGCCCATCCTGCTGTTTGGCGATCACCTCTTTGCTCCAGCCGATGGTTTCTATAAATCAGATACCAGCTTGGCACGCGTCGAATCGGTTCGTGGCGGCACGGCCTCGACACTCACCACCAACGGCCCCGGCGGTATTATCAACCTGATCGGCAAGACCGGCAAAAATGGCGGCGGTTCGCTTGGTTTCGGTATTGGCCTCGATCATAACGATTATCGCGTTGATGCTGAATATGGGGCGAACCTCGCAGACGACCTGTATTTCCATGTCGGCGGTCACTTCCAACAGGGCGGTGACTATCGCAACTCCGGATATGATCCTGTTTCGGGTGGCCAAATTCGCTTGAGCATGACCAAAGAATTTGACGCTGGCTATGTGCGGCTGACGGGTAAGGTCATCGACAAGAAAGAGCAGGCCTATTTCCCTCAGTTGGTTTCGCGCACCGGGGATGCCAACAGCGGTGTCGTTGGCACCGCCCTCGGTAACTTTAGCGCTGCCAACGATAGTCTGTATAGCAATCTGACGCGTAATGGTCTGGCCGTGAACGGTCGCAACCAATTGGAACCTTATGATGCTGCCGATGGCCTGCACCACAAGGTAAAATCCATTGGGCTTGAGACCAATTTTGATCTTGGCGGTGGTGTCGAACTGTCAACCAAGTCTCGTTATCAGGACATCTCGGGTCAGTTTCTGGGCTTTTTTAGCTATGGCGCTTTGAATGCAGCTTCGCTTGCAGGTTCCACCTATTTCAACGGGCCGCGCGCGGGCACGGCTGTGACAGCAGGAAACCTGCCTAACGGTTTTGCAACGGAGGTGGCTGTCTTTGACGTCAACCTCGATGACATGAGCAACTTTGCAAATGACGCCCGCCTGTCGAAGACATTCCAAATGGGCGGTTCGACCGTTGACGTCGCTGTCGGGCATTTTTTCATGCACCAAAATTTCAAGCAGGATTGGCACTGGACGCGACTTGTTACGACGACCGAAAATGATGCCGCGTTGATCAATGTTCCTGGTTCGATCAATGGTATCGCCGGTGTCAACCAGGCCTTTGGTTGGGACGGCTCGAACCGTAACTATGACCTTGAGGCCCAGGTAAGTTCGCCTTTTGCCGCGCTGGCCGTGAAAACGGGCGATCTGAGCGTCGATGCAAGCGTTCGTTATGACAATATGCGTCAGAATGGCATCAGAACATCCGGCGCAGGCGCACCGTTTGACGTCAATGGCGATGGACGGATCACGGGGTCTGAGGCAACGGTCTCGCTCAACACTGGCGTGGCCGATGCGCGGGCTGATCTCACTGCGAACAACCTCGCATGGTCGTTGGGTGCCAATTATCTGGTTGGCGACAACTTCTCGATCTTTGGCCGGGCATCCAGTGGTGCATCCTTCAACTTTGATCGCGCCTTGGATTTCGGTGTACGCAATGCAAGCGGTGCCTTGCTGGCTGGCGCAGAAGGTGCGTATGTCGATCAGGTCGACCAGTATGAAATCGGCTTTAAGGCGCAAGATCTCGAATTGGGTAGCGGCAAGCTGGATGTTTACGGGACCCTGTTCCTGTCGACGACAGAGGAATCAAATATCACGATTACGCCGCCAACCGGCCAGATCCGTAAATATGATGCCAAGGGCCTTGAGTTGGAGGGCTTTTATAAGAACGGCATATTCGATCTGTACGCGACAGCCACCTACACCAATGCTGAAATCACTGATGCCCGCAATTCTGCAGGTGTGGCGAACAGCGCGCTCATTGGGAACCAGCCACAGCGTCAGGCCCGCTTAATCTGGGCCGTTACGCCAAGCGTGAATTTGGATCAGATCCGCCTTTCGGCAAGCTGGATTGGAACAGGCGACAGCTTTGCCAATGATGCGAACACGCTAACCCAAAAGGGATATTCGGTTGTGCATCTGACAGGTGCGGTGAACCTGACCGATAATCTGGAATTCTCGCTCAACGTGAACAACCTGTTCGACACGGCAGGTATCACGGAATCTGCGAATGACGGACGTGAATCGCTCTTCGCGGGCGCGCCGAACACGGTCACCATCGGTCGTTCCATTCAGGGGCGCACCATGGCCGCGAATGTCCGCTTCAAATTCTAATTAAGAAGACACGGGAAACGGCGCCTGCTTTGTGCGGGCGCCGTTTTTGTTTGCGCGCGTGCGTTATGTCGCCGACCCTGCAGTGGGTAAGCGACTAAAGCTGTTGTAGCGCTTCAAAATAGCTGCTGTTAGCCACCGTATCGCGCAGCACAAAATCACGCAGCTTGCTCCGCCGTTGGGCAAGTTCCGCCATCATGGCCCGTGTAGGCGCGCTGGGTTCAGACGCCGGTATCGCTGCTTTGCCCCATCCCATACCATAGAGAACGAATTTGTAATTCGTGGCAGAAAAGCACTGGGTCGTGCTGTGAAAATCATAGATGCTGGGGACCGCTGTTTTCCATGTTGCCAGATTGGCCTGAAGCGACGGTGGGATGGTCTTGGGATCGCAATTGTCGCGCCAAAAGGCCGTGTCCCGGCGGTTGGACAGACAGTAATGCATCTTCAGGAAGTCAGCGATGTTGTTGTAATGATTGTGCAGGATCCGGTTGTAGCTGGATTGAGGCTGTGATCCGCCCAGATAACGCGGCACAAATTCGAGCATGGCCCAATTGGCCATTTCAATGAGGTAAATTCCGGTCGATTCCAACGGTTCCAGAAAACCGCTCGACAGCCCGATGGCAACGCTATTTCCGCGCCATTGTTGGTTATGATAGCCGATCCGCATGTCCAGCCGCCGTGATTCCAGCATATCAACCGGTTGCTGCACATAGGCGGCGAGCTCGGCCTTTGCAGCATCATCATCAATATAGCGCGAGCTGTAGACATGGCCCACGCCGCGGCGATCCTGAAGCGCGATGTCCCAGATCCAACCCGCACTTTGCGCCGTAGACTTTGTGTAACCGATGACGTCGGAAAGGCTATCATTCGGCACCCGCGTCACAATTGCGCGGTCCACAAACAAGGTGTCGGAAAGGCTGTTGAAAATGTTTTGTTGATCCGAATTGATCAACCGTGCCGCAAAACCGGTGCAATCGACAAACAGGTCGGCTTCGATCCGCTCGCCATTGTCGAGGTGTAATGCGCTGATGTCCTCAAAATCCCGATCAATTTGGATGACTTTTTGAACTTTGTGGCAAACGCCGCGTGCCTTGCTGTGTGTTTTTAGATATGTCGCCAACTTGCCGGCATCGAGATGATAGGCATAAGCAAGCGCGCCATCATAAGGCTTGTCGCTGAAGTTCTTCGGCGCCTGACCGCGCCGTGCGATTTCGGCCTGCACGGAAAATTGTTCGGCATAAGGCGCGCGTTGTTCCAAGGGCAGTTGCAGCCATTGCCAGGTCGCATCCTTGCCCGCGACCATGATTTGGTCGCCAAAGGGGTGGAAATAGCTGTTGGCACCACATTGCTGAGGGTCGTCACGCCAATTGATGAACTCAATCCCATGTTTGAATGTCGCGCCGCAGGTCTGGAGGAAGATATGCTCTTCAATGCCGCAGGCTGCCAGCGTTTGGCGAATAGAAGGGATGGTAGCTTCGCCTACACCAACGGTAGGAATATCCTCGGCCTCGATAACCGTGATTTCAACTGGCCGGTTCAATGTGTGAGGCAGCTGGTTCTGCAAAAATGCCGCCGTCAACCAGCCGGCCGTGCCGCCTCCGACAATTACGATTGCTACGGCATTGCTTGCATCATTTTGAGCCATTTACAGCCCTTTTCGCAAGTTCAAAGGCACCGGAAATACCCGAGCGTGTGCCAAGGCCCGGTGGCATGATGATCTCGCCAGCATCCACGCCGAAATAGCTGCCCGCACGCTTTGTGGCCTGCTCTCTTATCTTATCGAGAATCCCTTCAGTTTGCATAACCCCACCGCCCAAAATAATGCGCTGCGGAGAATAGAGTGCAATCTGGGTCTGACAAAGTTGCGCCAGATAATCGGCAATGATGTCATGCGCGACATGGTCCTGTGCAAGTTCGGAGAGAGAAGCCCCCCAACGGGCCTTAATGGCAGGGCCAGATGCCAGCCCCTCCAAGCAATCTCCATGCGCTGGGCAGATACCGGCAAAATTTGTATCCTGCGGGTGGCGACGTGGCAGGATATGCCCCATTTCCGGATGCCGGCTGCCCTTCACCGTATCGTTGCCAACCACCGCGCCACCGCCAATGCCTGTTCCTACGGTTACATAGATTGCAACGTCGCAGCCCCGGGCTGCACCGTAAAGATGCTCTCCTATAGCCGCGGCATTCACATCAGTATCAAGCCCCACAGGGCAGCCCAAGGCATCGCCGAGACGCGCGGCAATACTCGTCTGTCCCCAGCCTGCTTTAGGGGTATTGATGATGAATCCCCATTCCGGCGAAACGGGATCGAGATCGACCGGTCCAAAAGACGCAAGGCCGAGGCCGGCAATTTCACCCTTGGCACGAAACCAGTCAATTGTGCGCTGAAGCGTTTCTTCAGGGGTCGTGGTCGGTATTTGGACCTGTGCCACAATATCATCATGGCCGCGGCCAATCGCGGCAACGAATTTGGTCCCACCGGCTTCTATAGCACCTAACATCCGCCGCCCATCAACCAACATGAACCAATTCGCGGCGCAGACCTGCGCGATTGCCATCAAGCATGAGTGTTACGAAAGGGGCCGGCGTTCCACCGAAACTTTCGGCTGCCAACTTGGGGTTGTTATTGAGGCTTCGGCCTTTCAGGCCCCAATGATCAACAAAGCTACTAACCAGAAGCTCTCCCGTGACATGCCAGCTATAGCTTTGCATTGGTTCTTCGGGCGGATTGGCCAATACGAGACCGCTTCCATTCAGCGGTTCATAATCACCAAAAAGACTATCGGAGACCATCCCGTAAAGCCCTGTGGGCCCAATCGGGCCCGCTGGATTGAATGTACTCGCCTGGGTAACCCAGAAAACATAATATAGGCCATCTTTCGATAGCATATGGGCACGCTCCAGCTCATTATTGACGCCATCTGCATGCAGTAATGGCGGTAAAAGTTCCCAGCCGTCATGATCAGATCGGCGCGCGATACCAATGGCACCGTTATATTCGGACGTAGGGCCAGCCAAGGATGCTGTGAACAGCAAATACTCCTGCCCATCGGCAGGGTCACAGAAATAGGCAGGGTCACGAAAAGCTTTGATTTTGCCTGGCTCGCCCTCTTGCTGATCAGCGACGTGATAGTGCATGCCATCATTGACCACCGATTCCCGAAGAGGAGACCAATCCCTAATCTGACCATTAGCCTGCAAAGCCCCGTGGGTTTCAAACAGACGCTGCTGATACCCGCCTGGATTGCCGGCAACACCTGCTGCCGTGAAGAATAAGGAGACAACTCCATTTTTGAGCAGAGCCGTGCCTGCCCATTCACGTTCGAACGCATAATTTGTATCGGGCAGCGCCCAACCCAAGTCGCGCCATTGCCCTTCGTTGAGATGCAACAGCCTGATGCGCGCTTCAAAATGGCGTAAAGCAGGATCGGACCGGTCTGGCGCCGCAAGGGCCATCCAAACAGCGCCGCCAGCAATATCGGCAATGCTGCCATCACAGGATTGGATAGGCCACATATCCCAAAGTACAATGCCCGGCAAAAGCGGGGTAGCTTGTTGTCCCGTGATCACGCCCACAGTGTCGAAGTTCTGCTCTGCGATACGCAACACGTGCTTGTGCGTCCATGCTGAGGTCAAGGTGCGTATATCCCGATTCCGGAGGTTGATTTCCAATTTCCTAGAAAATGAGGTGGCGCATTGCAACACATAATTGCAATCGATTGTAATCGAGTGCAATTATGTGCCAAGTTAAAGGGGACGAGATATCGCCTCTCTAGCTGAAGCGCATGTTGATCCGCCCGAGAGGCCGGAAGCTCTCTTGTGCGAAGAGAACGACCACCGTGTTAGCGACAACAGCCAAGCGTTTTGACTATCCTAAACCGCAACTATTCAGTGAGCCACCTAGAGAACCAGACAGTCCGCTCCCGGCCCAAATGCTGCCGTTCAGATTTGCGCTATCGCGCCCTAACGGCGGTGTGTTCTTCGTTATAGAACGGGTAAATGCTTCGCTGTATCACCAGAACTAAATATTCGTACATCAGTGCCAAATGCTCTGACGACCGTGGGGCAGTTCAGCATCTGGCAGGGCATTCCTCGCTTCAGACTGCCCAGCGATACATCGAGGGTGACAGCGAAGCAAGGAAACGGTTTGTCGATTTGGTTTAAGATGTACTAACTCGACCCTCGAGTTTAAATAAGCTAACTAGTTATTTGCTCACACCCATTTCCCAAATTTCGACCCTGTGCATAACTTGTAACAAAATAACGCTATCGATTCATTTGAATGTGATTCGTAATGAAAAATCATATTCTTCGAGGGAAGAGTTGAAGTGAGCTTTGTTCAAAAAGAGCCGTTTGTGGGCGAGATGGAGTTGATTGGTGCTAGGCTTAACCAAGCCCGTATTGCGGCTAACCTTGGTCTCCAAGACATTGCAGATCGCACGAAAATTTCTCAACGTTTTTTGACAGCGATCGAGAATGACGACTTTTCGGCATTGCCCGGGCGTGTGTTTGTTTTCGGTTTTACCCGAGCCTTCGCCCGTGCAGTAAATCTAAACGAGGAAAACTTAGTAACAGCACTTCGAGAAAAGATGAAGTTA